>JABFVP010000482.1 GCA_013362725.1 Cupriavidus sp. | reverse complement strand
AGCAGCGTGCCCAGGCCGCAGATGACGAAGGTGGCGCTGAGCAGCTGCACCGCCAGCGCGGGCGGGAAGTTCAGCGCCTTGCTCATCAGGAAGACCGACGCGATCGGCGACGCGGCCATGACCAGTACGTGCTGAAGGCCGAAGACGAACAGGCGCCGCCATGGCAGCCGTTCATCCACCGGCGCGGGGGCGGGGTGGGACATTGCTTTGCTCCTCGTTTGGTGTGTCGGGCGTTGTGCCGTGGCATTCCGGCCATCGGCTGCGTCTGTGCGCAATTCGCCGCAGATTTTATCGATTTCCGCTAACAAAAACGTTTTGGTAAGTGTAGGGAAACCCAATTTGCGATGCAAGCGGTTTTGTTGGCGAGGCAGCCGTGGTCTTCCCCTATATCGAATAAATCGATAACGGCTAGCAGCAAAACCCGTTTCACAAGTTGACGACGCGGCGTCAAAGTACCCGCCACAGCGCCTTGAGCGCCACAACACGCCCCTGAAGGAGACGCCCCATGCGAGACAAGAACCGTCCGGCGCAATCTGCCGACCACGACCGGCCGCTATCCAGGCGACGCCGTTTGGTACAGGGCGCTGGCCTGCTGGCGCTGGGCGCGTCGCCGCTGGGCGCACTGGCCGCGCAGGCCGCGCGCGCCACCGATGGCGTGACGCTGGCCGATGGCCCGCGCCCGCTGGTGCGCTATCCGGGCAAGCGCGCGCTGGTACGCGTCAGCACCCGGCCGCCGCACCTGGAGACGCCCTTCTCCGCCTTCAACGAGGGACCGATCACCGCCAACGATGCCTTCTTCGTGCGCTATCACCTGGCCAACATTCCGCTGTCGGTGGATCTGGCCAGCTACCGCCTCAGTGTCGGCGGCCATGTCGGCAAGCCGCTGCAGCTGTCGCTCGACGAACTGAAGCGGCTGGCTGAGCCGGTCGATGTCGTCGCGGTGAACCAGTGTTCGGGCAACAGCCGCGGCTTCTCCGAACCGCGCGTGTTCGGCGCGCAACTGGCCAACGGCGCGATGGGCAATGCGCGCTGGACCGGCGTGCCGCTGCGCAAGGTGCTGGAGCACGCGGGCGTCAAGGCCGGCGCCAGGGTGGTGACTTTCAACGGCATGGACACGCCGGTGCTGCCGGGCACGCCGGACTTCCGCAAGTCGCTCGATATCGCCCACGCGATGAACGGCGAGCCGCTGCTGGCGTGGGGCATGAACGGCCAAGACCTGCCGCTGCTCAACGGCTATCCGCTCAAGCTGGTGGTGCCGGGCTACTTCGGCACTTACTGGATCAAGCACCTGCACGAGATAGAGGTGCTCGACCACCCGTTCGAGGGCCATGATGCGTTTTTCATGACCAAGGGCTACCGCGTGCCGGACAACGATTGCCAGTGCGTGGCCCCCGGCACGCCGGCGGCCAAGACGCGGCCGATCTCGACGCTGGCCGTGCGCAGCTTCATCACCAGTGTCGAAAGCGGCGGCAGGCTGCCGGCCGGCCGCGCCGTCGAACTGAAGGGCATTGCCTTCGACGGCGGCTCGGGCATCCGCACGGTCGAGGTGTCCGTCGACGGCGGGCAGAACTGGCAGGCCGCGAAGCTGGGCGAAGATCTGGGCCGGTTCTCGTTCCGCGCCTGGCACTTGCCGGTGAAGTTCTCGCGCAAGAGCCCGGCGGTGCTGATGGTGCGCGCCACCAGCAACAACGGCGAAACCCAGCCGGCAAAAGCCAACTGGAACCCTGCCGGCTACCGCCGCAATGTCATCGAAGCCACGCCGGTCACCATCGCCTGAGGAACGCGCCATGAAAGCAACCATCGCCCCCGCGCTGCTGGCGCTCGCCCTGCTCGGTGCCGGTCATGCCGGTGCCGCGCCACAGGACATCAAGCTGCCGGCGGAAAGCGTCAAGCTCAAGCCGGCGAAGCTGCCCGGCTACGGCATCGCCATGCAGAAATGCGCGATCTGCCATTCGGCCGACTACGTCTCGTACCAGCCGCCCGGGCTGACCCTGACGCAGTGGACCGCCGAGATGAAGAAGATGCAGCAGGCCTACGGCGCGCCGATCGACGACGCCGAGGTCGAGCAGCTCGGCGCTTATCTGGCAGTGGCCTACGGCTCCGCGAAAATCAAGGACCCGGAGATCGTGGCGATCGCGCAGAAGGCCGGCAAAGCGCCCGATGCCGCGCCAGCGCCGGCCGCCGCGCCAGACGTGCAGGGCCTGCTGGCGAAGAACGCCTGCCTGAGTTGCCACGGCGTGACGCAGAAGATCGTCGGCCCCGCCTATCACGAGGTCGCGGTCCGCTACAAGGGCGACCCGCAGGCGCAGGCCAGGCTGGAAACCAGCATCCGCGGCGGCAGCAGCGGCAAGTGGGGCGCGGTGCCGATGCCGCCGTTCGCCGGCCTGAAGCCGGAGGAAGTGAAGGCCCTGGCGGCCTACGTCCGCCAGCAATAGGCGCACACGCACCGCCCTGACTGCAAGGCGCCCCGGCTGGTCCGGGGCGTCTTGCATTTTGGCCTTGCAAGTTCCCGCTGGCTCCTTATACTTAGCCGCATGGCTAACCATTGTGCCGAGTTTGCCGACGTGTCCCAGGCTGTCGATCTTTCCCCGCTGTCCGGCGTGTTCTACGCACTGGCGGACCCGACCCGCCGCGCCATCGTCAGCACGCTCGGGCGCGGGCCCGAAACGGTTTCCGCGCTGGCGGCACCGTTCGCGATGGCGCTGCCCTCGTTCATGAAGCACCTTCAGGTGCTCGAGCGCAGCGGCCTGATCCGCTCGCGCAAGACGGGGCGCGTGCGCACCTGCGAACTGGTGCCGCAACCGCTGTCCGACGCGCAGCAATGGCTGGCCGACCAGCGCGCCTTGTGGGAAGCCCGTACCGACCGCCTGGCGGCCTTTGTCGAAGCACTTGATCAAGAGGAACAGTCCCATGACGAATGAAAACGCCGCCGGCCCGGAAAGCCACGACCTGGTCATCTCGCGCCTGCTCAAGGCGCCGCGCGCCAAGGTCTGGCGCGCCTGGAGCGATCCGCAGCTGCTCAAGCAATGGTGGTGCCCCAAGCCCTGGACCACCGAGGTCCGCGCCTTCGACATGCGCCCCGGCGGCGCCTTCCATACCTTCATGCAAGGCCCCGATGGCGGCACCAGCGACAACCCCGGCTGCTTCCTCGAGATCGTGCCGATGGAGAAGATCGTCTCCACCTCGGCGCTGCTCGCCGGGTACCGGCCCGCCACGCCGTGGCTGTCGATGACCGCGGTCATCACCATGGCCGACGAGGGCGACGGCACCCGCTACATCGCGCGCGTGATGCATCCCGACGAGGCCACGCGCAAGCAGCATGAGGAGATGGGGTTTTACGAGGGGTGGGGGATCTGCATTACGCAGCTGGAGGAGTTTGCGCAGCAGCTGAAGTAACTGGCATGGCTCGCGACGCTTGCATGCTGCGGGTTTTCTCCCCTCTCCCGCTTGCGGGAGAGGGGCCGGGGGAGAGGGCAGGCGCTGGCATACCGACGGGCTCCACTTCGTTGATGCTCCGGCCCTCTCCCCCACCCCTCTCCCACTTCGCGGGAGAGGGGAGCGTATGCAAGCGGCGGCGCCTTTCAATGACGCTCCCGGTTGCTACGCGCCCGCCTTTCAAAACCGGTGCCGCAACCCCACGCTCACCGATTTCGCATCATCCCCACTCCCCGGATCGATCACGATGCTGTTGTTGCTGACGCTGCCGCCGGCGCTGTTGTGCACCAGCACCGCGCGCACATAGGCCGTGGTGCGCTTGCTCAGGTCGTGGTCCCAGCCCAGCGTGACGGCCAGCGGCCGCTGGCCGCCGCCGAGGATCTGGCGCTTGAGCGCGGCGGCCTTGAAGGTGTCGCGCTGGCTCACGGCCCAGCTGAAGGTCACGCCGTAGTGGCGCGCCGAGCGGGTCTCGGGCCGGTCGCTGCTGGCCGCGCTGAACAGCAGGCCGATCTCCACCGGCTTGAAGCGGTACGAGCCGCCGACGAAATGGTTCGACGTCAGCGTCGGCTCCACCGGCACGCTGGCGCCCGAATACATGCCCTGGTAGCTGTAGAACGCATAGGCGTTGCCCGCCTCCCAGGTCGCGTTCATGCCGAAGTTAAGCCCGGAGCGCGCGGATCCCGGCACCTCGCCCGGCGCCACCGCGGCGCCGAAGGCAAAGCCGCCCCAGTTGGGCGAGAAGTACTGCACCGCGTTGTCGAAGCGCGCGCCGTAGGCCACGTGTCCCGTGCCTTGCGATGCGGTCGCGCTGAGCAGGTTGAACGGCGACACCGCGCCATTCAGCAGGAACGGGTCCAGCCGCAGCAGCGCATAGAACGACGGCGTGTACTGCCGCCCCAGCCGGACCTCGCCCCAGCCGCCTGACAGGCCCAGGTAGGCCTGCCGCCCGAACAGCCGGTTGTTGCCGAAGAACTCGGTGCCGGTGTCGATATTGAAGCCCGACTCGACCAGGAAGTTGGCCTTGAGCCCGCCGCCGAGATCCTCGATGCCGCGGATGCCCCAGCGCGACGCGGCCTGCTGGCCTTCGCGCATGCGCACCACGCTGTCCGAGCCCTTGGCGTATTCGATCGATGCGTCGACCACGCCGAACAGCTGCATCGTTCCCGCCGCGGCATTTCCCGCGGCGAGCGCCATGCCCATCACCATCCACTGTGTTGCCTTCACGCCCTATGTCTCCCGTCCTTGTTGTTGTATGAAGTCCCTACTTCGCCTGCAGCCCTGCCACCTTCACCACCTCGCCCCATGCGGCCAGGTCGGCGCTGAGCAGCTTGCCGAGGTCGGCCGGGCTCGACGGCGCGGCCGGCTGCAGGTTCATCGCGGCGAACTTGGCGCGGTCGGCGGGGGTCTGCAGGATGCGGTTGACCTCGGCGTTGAGCCGCTCGACGATCGGCGCGGGCACGCCCTTCGGCCCGAAGATCGCGACCCAGCTGGCCTGCTGGAACGGCACGCCCTGCTGCGACATGGTCGGCACGTCGGGGGCGGTCAGCAGGCGCTCCGGGCCGGACACCGCGATGCCGCGGATGCGGCCGGACTTCAGGTGCGGCACCGAGGAAATGGCATCGGTAATGCCGATGGTGACGTGGCCCGCGGCCAGGTCGTTGCTGCACTGGGTCGCGGTCTTGTACGGGATGTGGCGCAGGTGGATGCCGGCCCTGGCCTTCAGGTATTCCATCGCCAGGTGGCCGCCGGAGCCGACGCCCCACGAGCAATAGGCCAGCTCCGTCTTGCTGCCTTTGGCATAGGCGATCAATTCCTGCAAGTTGCGCACCGGCACGTCGGCGCTGACCGCCAGCAGGTTGCCGCCGGGCTGGCTGGGCCGCGCGATCGGCGTGAAGTCCCTGACCGGGTCGTACGGCAGCGACGGCGTGGTCCACGGGTTCACCGTCATGGTCGCGGCATACGTGAACAGCAGCGTGTAGCCGTCGGGCGCGGCGCGCGCCACGGTCTCGCTGGCGATGATGCCGTTGGCGCCGGGGCGGTTGTCGACCACCACCGGCTGCTTCAGCCCAGCGGTCAGGCGCTCGGCCACCAGCCGCGCGGTCTGGTCGGTCACGGTGCCCGCGCCCGACGGCAGCACCATGCGGATCGGCTTGCTGGGGTAAGGTGCTTCGGCGTGCGCGCTGGCTGCGCCCGCCAGGATAAGCGCCGCGGCCAGGGCCGCGCGCGTGGCGCGCGCCCCGAGGGCGCGATTGTGCTGGCTGCTCATATTGCTGTCTCCGTTGCGGCGCATTGGCCGCGCATGCCGGTACGTTGCCGGCGTGTCGTCTGCAGGCGCGCCGGTTGGCCCGGGCGCCCGCGCTGAAGCGGCTCAGGCCTGCGCCTGCGCCGCGTGATCGAGTGCCGCCAGCCGCTCGTAGTGCCAGTCGGCATCACCGAACAGGTTGGCGTGCGCCGCCAGGCGCTTGTAGCAGTGGCCGACTTCGACCTCGTCGGTCATGCCGATGGCGCCGTGCAACTGCACCGCGTCCTCGCCCAGCGCGCGCCCGGCCTCCGAGACAAAGGCCTTGGCATGCGAGACCGCGCGCATGCGCGCCAGCGCATCGCCCTGCAGCGCGTCGGCCGCGGCCTCGGTGATGGCGCGTGCCTGCTCGACGCTGACATAGAGGTCCACCAGCCGGTGCCGGATCACCTGGCTCGCGGTCAGCGGCCGGCCGAACTGCTCGCGCGTCGCCAGGTAGTCGCGGGTCAGGTCGAAGGCGCGCGACATGGTGCCGACGGCCTCGGCGCAGGCCATCACGGTGGCGCGGTCGATGGCGGCTTCCACCAGCGGCCAGGCACCGTCGCACGCGCCGATGCGCGCGCTGTCGGGTACCACGGCGCGGCGCAGCGTCACGCTGGCGGTCTGGCGGCCGTCGTAGGTCGGCAGCGCCTCGACGCTGACGCCGCGCGTATCCGCCGGCACCGCGAACAGGGTCAGGCCATGGCGCTCGCGGCGCTGGCCGCCGGTGCGCGCCAGCACCAGCAGCAGGCTGGCGCTGCCGCCGCCCAGCACCAGCGTCTTGCGGCCATCGAGCGTCCATTGCCCCGGTGCGTGGGCGTGCGCGGTGGTGCTGATATCGAAGGCGTCATAGCGCCCCTGCGTTTCCCATGCGGCCAGCGCCAGCATGGCGCCGCCTTCGGCCATCGCCGCCGCGGCGGCAGCAGGCGCGGGATCGCCGCAGGCGGCCAGCAGCGGCGCGCACAGCGCGGCGTTGGCCAGCCACGGCTCGGCGGGCTGGGCGCGGCCCAGCTCCTCGGCCAGCAGCGCCTGGTCGGTGGCATCGCCCAGGCCGCCGCAGGCTTCCGGCAAACCCACTGCGAGCCAGCCCATCTCGGCGAAGGCCCGCCAGTGCGTGCGCGAGAAGCCGTCGGGCTCGGCCAGCGCGGCGCGGCGCTGCTCGAAGCCGTAGCTGCGTTCGACATAGCGCCGCACGCTGTCGCGCAGCATGCGGCGATCGTCCATTGCATCGCTCATCTGTTGGTTTCCTTATGCGGAGGTTGCAGCTCTGGTTGCGTGCGCTACAGGCCC
The DNA here is from genome assembly GCA_013362725.1 of Cupriavidus sp. Lineage (GTDB taxonomy): Bacteria > Pseudomonadota > Gammaproteobacteria > Burkholderiales > Burkholderiaceae > Cupriavidus. The sequence continues at coordinate 2,713 of JABFVP010000482.1, read as the reverse complement.
AGCACCTGCTTGGCCAGCAGCTCGTGCTGGATCTCGCTGGAGCCGCCGGCGATGGTGTAGCCGCGCGTGACGAAGCGGCGCGCCGAAGCCGCCGCGGCGTAGGCGGACTGGCCCGCTGGCGGCACCCCCGGCTCGAAATGCGCGGCACGGTCATAGGCCAGCGTGTCCGGGCCCAGCGCATCGACCGCCAGGTTCTCGATGTCCTGGATCAGCCGGCTGCCCAGCAGCTTGAGCATGCCGGTCTCCGGCCCGAGTGCCTGCCCCGCGCGCGCCTGCCGGCGAAAGCGCAGCACGGTGGCCGCCAACGCCTCGAGCCGCACCTCCAGCGCGTGCAGCCGGCGCGCAAACCACGGGCGCTGCAGCAGCGGCTGGCCGCCCTCCTCCAGCTCCGCGCCGATGGCGCGCACCTTGGCCAGGCGGCGGCGGTTCTCGGCCACGCGCGCCAGGTTGAGCCGCTCATGCTCGAGCAGCGACTTGGCGATGGACCAGCCGGCGTTCTCGTCGCCGACGCGGTTTGCCACCGGCACCTCCACCTCGTCGAAGAACACCTGGTTGAACAGGTGCCAGCCGTGGATGCCGACCAGCGGCCGCACGCTCACGCCGGGGCTGCGCATGTCGATCAGCAGGAAGCTGATGCCCTGCTGCGCGCGCGCCGCGGTATCGGTGCGCACCAGGCAGAAGATCCAGTCGGCGTATTGCGCGTACGAGGTCCAGATCTTGCTGCCATTGACCACGTAGACCTCGCTGCCGTCGGGCCGGGTCTTGCGCACCGCGCGCGTCTTCAGCGAGGCCAGGTCCGAGCCGGCGTTGGGCTCGGAATAGCCCTGGCACCACCAGTGCTCCTGGTTCAGCATGCGCGGCAGGAAATACTGCTGCTGCGCCGGCGTGCCGTAGCGGATCAGGATCGGCCCGATCATCTCGAGCGTGATGCCGCCGCTCTCGGGCGCATGCGCCAGCACCAGTTCATCCTGGAACACGGCGCGGCGCTCGGCGCTCCAGTCGCAGCCCTGCCACGCCGCCGGCCAGTGCGGCACCAGCCAGCCGCGCTCGGCCAGCCGCTGCTGCCAGTCGACCAGCTCCTGCTTGCTGACTTCCAGCCCGAGGCGGACCTTCTCGCGCACGGCATGCGGCAGCGCGCGCGCGACGAACTCGCGCACCTCGCCGCGCAAGGCCTGCAGCGAGGCCTCGTCATCGTTCTGGTCAATGTGATTAAGCGAATCGGTCATGGTGTCTGCCTTCAGGCGTTGCCGGCACGCGCAGCGGAGGCCGCGCGCATGCCGCCCTTGATCGCGGCCACGCCATCCGCCGGAAAGCCGCCGATGGTGGCGGCCAGCCCGCGCGCGCGGTCCAGCACCTGGGTGTCGTCGACCATCTCGGTGGCGATGCCCAAACGCAGCAGTTCCGGCGCTGGCACGCGGTCGCCCAGCAGGCACAGGCGCGCGGCCACGGCTTCCGCATGGCGCAGCGCCAGCCACTCGGCATTGCGCGGCGCGGCCATGCCCAGGCGGATCTCGCCGATCTGCAGGAAGGCGCCGGCGCCGCACACCAGCAGGTCGCCGGCCAGCGCCAGCGCCGCGCCGCCGTTGATGGCATGGCGCTCGAGCGCCACCACCCAGGCCTTGCGGCTGTGCCGCAGGCCCTGGTGCACGCGCTCCCACACCGGCGCGAACGCCGCCAGCCCGCCGCCTTCGGCCTGCAGCGCCTGCAGGTCCAGGCCGGAACAGAAGCCGCCGTCGGCGCCGCGCAGCAACACCGCGCGCACGCTGTCGTCGGCGGACAGGGTCTCGATTGCGTCGCCGAGCGCGCGCGCCAGCGCCATGTCGATGGCATTGCGGCGCGCCGGGCGGTTCAGCACCAGCTCGGCCCAGCCGGCGTGGCGCTGCAGCAGGACGGGAGGCTGCGGCGCGTTCATGCCGCCTCCTGCGCGACGGGTTCCATGCCGATGTGTCCGGCACGCGCCATGGCATCGATCTCCGCGGCGCCGTAGCCCAGTTCCGCCAGCACCTCCGCGGTATGCTGGCCAAGCCGCGGCACCGCGGGCACGCCGCCGGCGGGCAGGCCGGCCATGGTGAAAGGCAGTCCGGGCAATTCCAGCCGCCCGCCCTCGCCGTCGTCGACGGGCCGCATGATGCCGCTGGCGCGCACATCGGCGCTGGCGCTGACCTGGTGGTAGTCGCGCACCACGCCCACCACCACCTGGTGGCGTTCGAGCAGCGCGCGTGCGGCATCGCCGCTCAGGTGGCGCATGGCGTCGTGCAGGATCGACAACAGCGCCGCACGGTTCTGCACCCGCAGTGCGTTGCTGGCAAAGCGCGCGTCGTGCGCAAGCGCCGGCTGGCCGATGGCTTCGCACAACCGCGTCCAGTGTTCGTCGAGATAGGCCGACAGCACGATATGCCCGTCGGCCACCGCGATCACGTCGGCCGCCGGCGCCGCCTTGGGCTGGCTGTTGCCGCTGCGCACCGGCAGCGCGCCGGAGCACTGGTACTCGGCCCACAGCTGGGCCTGCAGCTGCACGCCCACCGACAGCAGCGAGGTTTCGATGGTCGCGCCGGCGCCGGTGCGCTCGCGCCCGAACAGCGCCGCCAGGATGGCATTGCCGGCCGCCAGCGCGGTGGCCGCGTCGATCAGCGCGAAGCCGGCCTTGAGCGGCTGCCCGCCGGCCTCGCCGGTGACCGACATCATGCCGCTCTCGGCCTGCGCGGCGATATCC
>JABFVP010000065.1 GCA_013362725.1 Cupriavidus sp. | reverse complement strand
AGACGATTCAGCCTGGAAGCACCCAGCAATCCGCCGCGCCCAAGCAGTAAGTCCGAGCCGGGGCGCTGGCGGCCGCTGCCTTGCGGCTGCCAGCGCCCTTTTTGCCTTGCCGTGCCGGGTGGCGGCGAAGCCGCACCCCGGTTAGAGTATGCAGTTGCAGTGCGCTGCCTGCCTCGGACCGCGGTCAAACGCCGTGGCAGCGCACCGGGGTCTCGATTCAGGTCCGAGCCAATGCCATCGCATCATCCTTCGATCGGAGTACGGCAATGCCCCACAACCTCAAGAACACGCTAAAAGAATTCAGCATCGGCCCTTCCGGCAAGGGCCAGTATTATTCCCTGCCCCAGCTGGGCGAGGCACTGGACCTGGACATCGGCCGGCTGCCGGTGTCGATCCGCGTGGTGCTGGAATCGGTGCTGCGCAATTGCGACGGCAAGAAGGTCACCGAGGAACACGTCCGCCAGCTGGCCGGCTGGAAGCCCAACGCCGAGCGCGTCGACGAGATCCCCTTCGTGGTGGCGCGCGTGGTCTTGCAGGACTTCACCGGGGTGCCGCTGCTGGCCGACCTGGCGGCGATGCGCAACGTCGCCGAGAAGATGGGCAAGAACCCCAAGCAGATCGAGCCGCTGGTGCCGGTCGACCTGGTGGTCGACCACTCGGTGCAGATCGACCACTTCCGCGAAAAGAAGGCGCTGGACCTGAACATGCAGCTGGAATTCCAGCGCAACAACGAGCGCTACCAGTTCATGAAGTGGGGCATGCAGGCCTTCGACACCTTCGGCGTGGTGCAGCCGGGCTTCGGCATCGTGCACCAGGTCAACCTGGAATACCTGGCGCGCGGGGTGCACCGCAAGGACGGGGTCTACTACCCTGACACGCTGGTCGGCACCGATTCGCACACCACCATGATCAACGGCATCGGCGTGGTCGGCTGGGGCGTCGGCGGCATCGAGGCCGAGGCCGGCATGCTGGGCCAGCCGGTGTACTTCCTGACGCCGGACGTGGTCGGGGTGGAACTGAAGGGCCGGCTGCGCGAAGGCGTGACCGCGACCGACCTGGTGCTGACCATCACCGAGATGCTGCGCAAGGAAAAAGTGGTGGGCAAGTTCGTCGAGTTCTTCGGCGAAGGCACCGCCAGCCTGGCGCTGCCCGACCGCGCCACCATCGGCAACATGGCGCCCGAATACGGCGCCACCATGGGCTTCTTCCCGGTGGACGAGAAGACCATCGAATACTTCCGCGGCACCGGCCGCACCGACGAGGAAATCGCCGCGTTCGAGGGCTATTTCCGCGCGCAGAACATGTTCGGCATCCCCCGCGCCGGCGAGATCGACTACAGCAAGGTGGTGACGCTGGACCTGGCCACGGTGGCGCCGTCGCTGGCGGGCCCGAAGCGCCCGCAGGACCGCATCGAGATCGGCAACGTCAAGAGCACCTTTGCCTCGCTGTTCAGCAAGCCGGTGGCCGAGAACGGCTTCAACAAGGATGCCGCCGAACTGAACCGCAGCTACAGCACCGCCGATGGCATCGAAGTGCGCAACGGCGACGTGCTGATCGCCGCCATCACCTCGTGCACCAACACCTCCAATCCCAGCGTGCTGCTGGGCGCCGGCCTGCTGGCCAAGAAGGCGGTCGAAGCCGGCCTGAGCGTGGCGCCGCATATCAAGACCTCGCTGGCGCCGGGCAGCCGCGTGGTCACCGAATACCTGAAGGCCGCGGGCCTGCTGCCGTACCTGGAAAAGCTGGGCTTCGGCGTGACCGCCTACGGCTGCACCACCTGCATCGGCAATGCCGGGGACCTGACGCCCGAGCTGAACGAGGCCATCACCAGCAACGACCTGGTCGCGGCCGCGGTGCTGTCGGGCAACCGCAATTTCGAGGCCCGCATCCATCCCAACATCCGCGCCAACTTCCTGGCCTCGCCGCCGCTGGTGGTGGCCTATGCCATCGCCGGCAACGTCACGCGCGACCTGATGACCGAGCCGGTCGGCAAGGGCAAGGATGGCCGCGACATCTGGCTGGGCGACATCTGGCCAAGCTCGGACGAGATCCACGCACTGATGAAGTACGCGATGGACGCCAAGACCTTCAAGGGCAACTACGAGCAGGTCAAGAAGCCGAGCAAGCTGTGGGGCGCGATTCAGGGCACCAAGGGCCAGGTATACGACTGGCCGCGCTCCACCTATATCGCCGAGCCGCCCTTCTTCCAGGACTTCAGCATGGAGCCGTCGGCGGCCTCGGCCAGCGTGCGCGGCGCGCGCGCGCTGGGCATCTTCGGCGATTCGGTGACCACCGACCACATCTCGCCGGCCGGTTCGATCAAGGACACCTCGCCGGCGGGCAAGTACCTGCTGTCGCACGGCGTGCTCAAGGCCGACTTCAACAGCTACGGCTCGCGCCGCGGCAACCATGAGGTGATGATGCGCGGCACCTTCGCCAACGTGCGCATCAAGAAC
>JABFVP010000687.1 GCA_013362725.1 Cupriavidus sp. | reverse complement strand
CCTTGCGTGACCCGCACCGGATCGCCCGACTGGATGCCCAGGCTGGCGAACAGGTCGGCCGGCAGCGCGATCTGCATGGCGCGGCGCGCGGCGGCGCTCAGCTGCAGCGATTCGGCGCGGCGCACGATCGGGTCGGCATGGTAGATCGGCACATCGGCGATGCGCTCGATGCCGTTGGCGGCAGCGGCTGCCACGCGGATCGGCGCGTCGGTGGCGTTGTCCAGCTGCGCTTCGACCGGGGCCGACAGCACTTCGGCGCGCACCGCCTCGGCGGTGTCGTAGTCGAAGCCGGCCACGTCCAGCAGGTTGCCCAGCACGCGCAGCACCTTCCAGCCCGGGCGCGCTTCGCCCAGCGCGCGCACCACGCCGTTGAAGCTCTGCGGCTTGCCTTCGCAGTTGACGAAGGTGCCGGCGGTTTCCGTGAACGGCGTCACCGGCAGGATCACGTCGGCGTACTGCATCGCCGCTTCCGAGCGGAACGGCGACAGCACCACCACGGTACCGGCCTGGGCCAGCGCGGCCAGCGCCAGGCGCGGGTCGGCGGCGTCGAACTCGGGTTCGGTGTTCAGCAGGATGTAGGCCTTGCGCGGCGTCTCCAGCATGGCCTGCGCATTGGCGCCGCCCTGCTTCGGCAGCGCGCCGGCGATATAGCCGCCGACGGTGTTGGCCGCTTCGGTCAGGAAGCCCAGCGTGGCGCCGGTTGCGGTGGCGATCCACTGTGCCAGCGCGTGCAGCGCCGAGAACTGGGGATGGCGCACGGCCTCGTTGCCGAGGAACACGGCGCGGCGCTCGCCCGACAGCAGCGCTTCGGCGGCCTTGGCGGCGGCATCGCCACCGTCGAAGCCGTCGGTGCCCGCCGGGGCGGCCACGCCCTTGGCTGCAGCCACGGCACGGGCCACGCCGGCCAGCGCGGCGGTCCAGCCCGACGGGGCCACGTCGATACGGGTGGCGGGCATCAGCAGGTCTTCACCGCCGGCACCCAGCACGGTCACGCGGGCGCCCTTCTTGGTCGCCTGGCGCAGGCGCGAGGCCAGCAGCGGATGGTCCTTGCGCAGCGACGAGCCGATCACCAGCGCGCGTTGCAGCGTGGTCACGTCGGCCACCGGCATGCCCAGCCACGGCGCGCCCTTCGGCGCGGCCGAGAAGTCGGTCTGGCGCAGGCGGAAGTCGACGTTGTCGCTGCCCAGGCCGCGCATCAGCTTGCCCAGCAGGAACAGTTCTTCGAGCGTGCTGTGCGGGCTGGCCAGCGCGGCGATCTGGTCGGCGCCGTGTTCGCGCTTGATCCCGGCCAGGCCATTGGCCACGTATTCCAGCGCGGTCTGCCAGTCGGTTTCCATCCATTCGCCGCCCTGCTTCAGCAGCGGGCGGGTCAGGCGGTCGGCACTGTTCAGGCCTTCATACGAGAAGCGGTCCTTGTCGGAGATCCAGCACTCGTTGATGTCTTCGTTTTCCAGCGGCAGCACGCGCATCACGCGCTGGTTCTTGGTCTGCACCACCAGGTTGGCGCCCAGGCCGTCGTGCGGCGACACCGACTTGCGGCGCGCCAGATCCCAGGTGCGGGCCGAGTAGCGGAACGGCTTGCTGGTCAGCGCGCCGACCGGGCACAGGTCGATCATGTTGCCCGACAGTTCCGAGTCGACGGTCTTGCCGACGAAGGTGGTGATTTCGGAATGCTCGCCGCGGTTGAGCATGCCCAGCTCCATCACGCCGGCCACTTCCTGGCCGAAGCGCACGCAGCGGGTGCAGTGGATGCAGCGGGTCATCTCCTCCATGGAGATCAGCGGGCCCACGTTCTTGTGGAACACGACGCGCTTTTCTTCCTTGTAGCGCGACTCCGAGGCACCGTAGCCCACGGCCAGGTCCTGCAGCTGGCACTCGCCGCCCTGATCGCAGATCGGGCAATCGAGCGGGTGGTTGATCAGCAGGAATTCCATCACCGACTTCTGCGCCTTGACCGCCTTCTCCGAGTTGGTGAAGACTTTCATGCCGGGGGTCACCGGCGTGGCACAGGCAGGCAGCGCCTTCGGGGCCTTCTCGACCTCGACCAGGCACATGCGGCAGTTGGCCGCGATGGACAGTTTGCGGTGGTAGCAGAAGTGCGGGATGTAGGTGCCCAGCTTGCGGGCGGCTTCCATCACCAGGCTGCCCTCAGCAACCTCAACCTTCTTGCCGTCGATCTCTAGTTCAACCATGTTCTGCCACGCTTAGATGTAGGCCGGAACCATGCACTGCTTGTGTTCGACGTGATATTCGAACTCTTTCCAGTAGTGCTTGAGCATGCCGCGGACCGGCATCGCCGCGGCATCGCCGAGCGCGCAGATGGTGCGGCCCATGATGTTTTCCGCGACGTTGTTGAGCAGGTCCAGGTCTTCCTGGCGCCCTTCTCCGTGTTCGATGCGATTGACCATGCGGTACAGCCAGCCGGTGCCTTCGCGGCACGGCGTGCACTGGCCGCACGATTCCTCAAAGTAGAAGTACGACAGGCGCAGCAGCGAGCGGACCATGCAGCGCGTCTCGTCCATCACGATCACCGCGCCCGAGCCCAGCATCGAGCCGGCCTTGGCGATCGAGTCGTAGTCCATGTCGGACGCCATCATCAGGTCGCCCGGCACCACCGGCGCCGACGAGCCGCCCGGGATCACCGCCTTGATGCGCTTGCCGCCGCGCATGCCGCCCGCCAGTTCCAGCAGCTTGGCGAACGGCGTGCCCAGCGGGATCTCGTAGTTGCCGGGGCGCTCGACGTCGCCCGAGATCGAGAAGATCTTGGTGCCGCCGTTGTTCGGCTTGCCCATCTTCAGGTAGTTCTCGGGGCCGACCGCCAGCAGGAACGGCACCGCGGCGAAGGTCTCGGTGTTGTTGATGGTGGTCGGCTTGCCGTACAGGCCGAAGCTGGCCGGGAACGGCGGCTTGAAGCGCGGCTGGCCCTTCTTGCCTTCCAGCGATTCGAGCAGCGCGGTTTCCTCGCCGCAGATGTAGGCGCCGTAGCCGTGGTGGGCGTGCAGCTGGAAGCTGAAGCCCGAGCCCAGGATGTCGTCGCCGAGGAAGCCGGCGGCGCGCGCCTCTTCCAGTGCCTGCTCGAAGATCTTGTATTCGTTCCAGATCTCGCCGTGGATGTAGTTGTAGCCCACGGTGATGCCCATCGCGTACGCGCCGATGGCCATGCCCTCGATCAGCGCATGCGGGTTGTAGCGGATGATGTCGCGGTCCTTGAACGTGCCGGGCTCGCCTTCATCGGTGTTGCAGACCAGGTATTTCTGACCCGGGAAGGTGCGCGGCATGAAGCTCCACTTCAGGCCGGTGGGGAAGCCCGCACCGCCGCGGCCGCGTAGGCCCGAGGCCTTGACGTCGGCGATCACCTGCTCGGGCGGGATCTTCTCGGTCAGGATGCGCTTCAGTTGCTGGTAGCCGCCACGCTTGACGTAGTCTTCCAGGTGCCAGTTGTTGCCGTCCAGGCCGGCCAGGATCAGCGGCTGGATATGGCGGTCGTGCAGACAGGTCATGTTACTTGCCCCCCTTGGCAGCCTCGGCCTTGAGCTCGTCGACCAGGGCGTCGAGCTTGTCGTCGCTCATCCAGCTGCACATGCGGGTGTTGTTGACGATCATCACCGGGGCGTCGCCGCAGGCGCCCATGCACTCGCCTTCCTTCAGCGTGAAGCAGCCGTCCGCGGTGGTTTCGTTGTAGTCGATGCCGAGCTTGCGCTTCAGGTAATCGCCAGCCCGCTCGCCGCCCGACAGGGCGCACGGCAGGTTGGTGCAGACGGTGAGCTTGTACTTGCCCACCGGCTTGGTGTCGTACATGTTGTAGAAGGTCGCCACCTCTTCCACCCACACGGGCGGCATCTCGAGGTAGTTGGCGACGAACTGCATGACTTCGGGGGAAACCCAGCCCACCTCGCCCTGCGCCACGGCAAGCGCCGCCATCACGGCCGACTGCTTCTGGTCGGCCGGATACTTCGCGATCGCGCGATCGATTTCCTTGAGAGCTTCTGCTGATAGCATGGTCATTGCAGTAAAACGCCGGAGACAGCGCCACCGGGCGTCTCTCCGCAGGTTTGCAGCCGTCGCTGCCGTTCCGCCGGCGGGCCTGAGGCCGTGCCGGTCCGCCGCGGGTCTTCCGGGCCGCTCCGCCCGGCGGAGCCCCTCGGAAAGCGCCCGGATCGTCGTCCGGGCCGGCGGTCCGTGATTAGCGGTCGATCTCGCCGAAGACGATGTCTTGCGTGCCGATGATCGTTACCGCGTCAGCAATCATGTGTCCCTTGGCCATTTCGTCCAGCGCGGCCAGGTGCGGGAAGCCGGGCGCCCGGATCTTCAGGCGGTACGGCTTGTTCGCGCCGTCCGAGATCGCGTAGATGCCGAACTCGCCCTTGGGGTGTTCCACCGCTGCGTACGCTTCGCCTTCGGGCACGTGCATGCCTTCGGTGAACAGCTTGAAGTGGTGGATCAGTTCTTCCATGTTGGACTTCATGTCCACGCGCGAGGGCGGCGCCACCTTGTGGTTCTCGGTGATCACCGGGCCCGGGTTGCGGCGCAGCCAGTCCACGCACTGCCTGATGATGCGGTTGGACTGGCGCATCTCTTCCACGCGCACCAGATAGCGCGCGTAGCAGTCGCCGCCCACGCCCACCGGCACGTCGAAGTCCAGCTTGTCGTACACCTCGTACGGCTGCTTCTTGCGCAGGTCCCACGCAATGCCCGAGCCGCGCAGCATCGGGCCGGTAAAGCCCATCTGCAGCGCACGCTCCGGGCTGACCACGCCGATGTCCACCAGGCGCTGCTTCCAGATCCGGTTGTCGGTCAGCAGCGTCTCGTATTCGTCGACGTACTTCGGGAACCGGTTGGTGAAGTCCTCGATGAAGTCCAGCAGCGAGCCCGAACGGGCTTCGTTCATGGCCTTGATGGCGCGCTCGTTGTGCACCTTGGACGCACGATATTGCGGCATCGTGTCAGGCAGGTCGCGGTACACGCCGCCCGGACGGTAGTAGGCCGCGTGCATGCGCGCGCCCGACACCGCCTCGTACATGTCGAACATGTCCTCGCGTTCGCGGAAGGCGTACAGGAACACCGCCATCGCGCCGACGTCGAGCGCGTGCGAGCCGATCCACATCAGGTGGTTCAGCAGGCGCGTGATCTCGTCGAACATCACCCGGATGTACTGCGCGCGCACCGGCACCTCGAGGCCCAGCAGCCGCTCGATCGCCATCACGTAGGCGTGCTCGTTGACCATCATCGACACGTAGTCGAGGCGGTCCATGTACGGCACGCTCTGGATCCAGGTCTTCTGCTCGGCCAGCTTCTCGGTGGCACGGTGCAGCAGGCCGATATGCGGGTCGGCGCGCTGGATGACTTCGCCGTCCAGTTCCAGCACCAGGCGCAGCACGCCGTGCGCGGCCGGGTGCTGCGGGCCGAAGTTCAGGGTGTAATTCTTGATATCTGCCATGACGCGTTCTCAGTACTCCACGCCGCCGTACTTGTCCTCGCGGATCACGCGCGGCGTGATTTCGCGCGGCTCGATCGTGACCGGCTGGTAGATGACCCGCTTCTGGTCGGGGTCGTAGCGCATCTCGACGAAGCCGGAAACCGGGAAGTCCTTGCGGAACGGGTGGCCGACGAAACCGTAGTCGGTCAGGATGCGGCGCAGGTCCGGATGGCCGTCGAACACGATGCCGTAGAAATCGAAGGCCTCGCGCTCGAACCAGTTGACCGAGTTCCACACATTGATCAGCGACGGCAGCACCGGGAAATCGTCATCCGGCGCGAAGGCGCGCAGGCGCAGGCGCCAGTTGTGCGTGACCGACAGCAGCTGCGACACCGCGGCAAAGCGCAGGCCGTCCCACGCGCCGTCGCCATATTCGGAATAATCGACGCCGCACAGGTCGATCAGCTGCTCGAAGCGCAGCGAGGGATCGTCGCGCAGGATCTGCGCCACTTCGAGGTAGTCGTCGGCCTTGACCACCAGCGTCAGTTCGCCGGTCGCCTCGACCAGTTTCTGCACGCGCTTGCCGAGAGCCTTCTCGAGCGCGGCCTTCAGGGTATCGAGCTTCGCCATTTCAGCCCTTGCGCGCGATGGTGTTGGTACGCTTGATCTTGTTCTGCAGCTGGATCACGCCGTAGATCAGCGCCTCGGCCGTCGGCGGGCAGCCCGGCACGTAGATATCCACCGGCACGATGCGGTCGCAGCCACGCACCACCGAATACGAATAGTGGTAGTAGCCGCCGCCGTTGGCGCACGAGCCCATCGAGATCACCCAGCGCGGTTCCGCCATCTGGTCATAGACCTTGCGCAGCGCGGGGGCCATCTTGTTGCACAGCGTGCCGGCCACGATCATCACGTCCGACTGGCGCGGCGACGGGCGGAAGATCACGCCGAAGCGGTCCATGTCGTAGCGCGCGGCGCCGGCATGCATCATTTCCACGGCACAGCAGGCCAGGCCGAAGGTCATCGGCCACAGCGACCCGGTGCGGGTCCAGTTGATAAGCTTGTCAGCGGTAGTCGTGACAAAGCCTTCGTTGAGAACGCCTTCGATTGCCATTTCACATCACTCCCAATCGAGCGCGCCCTTTTTCCAGATGTAGACGAAGCCCACGATGAATTCCAGCAGAAACACGCCCATGGCGATGAAACCCGGCCAGCCGATATCCTTCAGGGCAACACCCCACGGAAACAGGAAGGCGGTTTCGAGATCGAACAGGATAAACAGGATGGCGATGAGGTAGTAGCGCACGTCGAACTTCATGCGCGCGTCCTCGAACGCTTCGAAGCCGCACTCGTAAGGAGACAGCTTCGCCGGATCGGGCTTGTTCGGACCGAGGATCCGACCGATCGACATCAGTGCCACGCCAAGCACGACACCGAAGATGATGAAGATGAGAACGGGGAAGTAGGCTTCGAGATTCAAGGTACGGCCAGCCTTATCTGGAATGTTGTCAACAGCACCAGCTGAAGCGGCGTCCTGTTGCCCACCCCAGGCGCTAAGCCACGAGAATCATGGCGCGCCGCCTTGCGGACTGCCGGAGCCCCATGCGCGGGTGCATTGCCCGGCCAGGGACTCCGATCAAGTTGTTTGGTGCCGACGGCGAGACTCGAACTCGCACAGCTTTCGCCACTACCCCCTCAAGATAGCGTGTCTACCAATTTCACCACGTCGGCTGGGGGAGAAACAATATTGCCTGGCGCCGGGTTTTCAGGCCCTTCAGTTCCGTTACAAAGGCTTTCGTCTTTGCGCGGAACCCATCGCTGGGGAATCGTTTCAAGCCTTGCATTCTAACCCAAATTTCTTGCTTTGTTCAACGCACAACTGCAAAAAAACTCAGGAATCCGCCGCAAGGCAATCGGATTATGTCGGTACAGCGGGAGCTGCGGGCGCAGAAGCGTCTGCAGCAGCGGCCGGGGCCGATGCGCCAGCCGTGGCGGGCGCCGAGGCCGGGGCGGCGCCCATCACACCCAGCGACGCAGCGGGCTTGTAGTTGCCCAGCAGCGTCAGCGCCAGCGTGCAGACGAAGAACAGCGTGGCCAGCACGGCGGTGGTGCGCGACAGGAAGTTTGCCGAGCCGGTGGCGCCGAACAGGCTGCCGGAGGCGCCCGAGCCGAAGGCCGCGCCCACATCGGCGCCCTTGCCATGCTGGATCAGCACCAGGCCGATTACGCCCAGCGCCGACAACACCTGCAGCACCACCAACAAAGTCTTGAAGATTGCCATTTGATTTAAATAAGCTTACTTGCCTGATCGGTCGATCGGAACGGCCGGCATTCAGGCGGTGCCGATCGCGAGAAAATCTTCCGACTTGAGCGAGGCCCCGCCAATCAGGCCCCCGTCGATATCGGTCATCGAAAACAGCTCGGCTGCATTGTCGGGCTTGACGCTGCCGCCGTACAGGATTGCCATGCGCTGGGCCACGCCCGCATCGCGCGCGGCGACCTGGCCGCGCAGGAACGCATGCACCGCCTGCGCCTGCGCGCTGGTGGCGGTCTTGCCGGTGCCGATGGCCCACACCGGCTCATAGGCCAGCACCACGCGGCCCAGCTGCTCCACCGTCAGCGCTTCCAGCACCGCCTGCAGCTGCCGGCCGACCACGGCCTCGGTCTCGCCCGCCTCGCGCTGGGCCAGGGTCTCGCCCACGCACACCACGGGGACGATGCCGAACTCGAGCGCCCGCAGCGCCTTGGCCGCCACGGCCTGGTCGGTCTCGCCATGGTAGGTGCGGCGCTCGGAGTGGCCGACCAGCACATAGGTGCAGCCGAACTCGCCCAGCATGGATGCCGCCACTTCGCCGGTGAAGGCGCCGCGCGCCTCCGCCGACACGTCCTGCGCACCCCAGGCCACCCTGGAGCCGTTCAGCAGCGCCTGGCATTGTGCAAGATAGGGGAACGGCGCGCAGACCGCCAGCGTCGCGCCGGTCACACCAGCGCCAGCCTGGATAGCTTCCAGCAGTGCCGCGTTGGCAGCCAGGCTGCCGTGCATCTTCCAATTGCCGATGACGAGCTTTTGTCTCACGAGGTGCCCCTCCCAAATCAAACCCGCTATTGTAGCGTGTGGCAGGGGCCAGGCGCTATGCCCGCCGGTACGCCCGCCGATTTACCAGGTCAGCACGATCTTGCCGATATGCTCGCTGGACTCCATCAGCCGGTGCGCGTCGGCCGCCTGCGCTGCCGGGAACACCTGGTGGATCACCGGCTTGATCTTGCCGTCCGCCAGCAGCGGCCACACCTGCTCGTGCAGTGCGGCGGCAATCTTGCCCTTGAACGATGCCGGGCGCGGACGCAGCGTCGACCCGGTCACGGTGATGCGCCGGCGCAGGATGTCGCCCAGCGGGATCTCGGCCTTGGCGCCGCCCAGCAGCGCGATGATGACGATGCGGCCATCGTCGGCGATGCACTTGAGCTCGCGCGCCAGGTACGGGCCGGCGACCATGTCGAGGATCACGTCGACACCCTTGCCGCCGGTCAGCGTGGCAACTTCGGCAACGAAGTCCTGGGTCTTGTAGTTGATGGCGCGATCGGCGCCGAGGTCTTCGCAGGCCTTGCACTTTTCATCGGTGCCGGCGGTGACGAAGACCTTGAAGCCCAGCGCCTTGGCGATCTGGATCGCGGTGGTGCCGATGCCGCTGGAGCCGCCCTGGATCAGCAGGGTTTCGTCCTTGCCGCGCGGGCCCTGGCCCAGGTAGCCGCGGTCGAACACATTGCTCCACACGGTGAAGAAGGTCTCTGGCAGCGCTGCGGCCTCGATATCGCTCAGGCCCTGCGGCGCGGGCAGGACCTGCGCCAGCGGCGCGGTGCACAGCTGCGCGTAGCCGCCGCCCTGCACCAGCGCGCAGACGCGGTCACCCGCCTTCAGGCCGAAGCGGTTGTCGGCATGGCCGAGATCGCCGCCCACCACCACGCCGGCCACTTCCAGGCCGGGCAGGTCGGACGCGCCCGGCGGCACCGGGTAGTTGCCGGTGCGCTGGAACACGTCGGGACGGTTGACGCCGGCGGCAGCCACGCGGATCAGGACTTCGCCCGCGCCCGGTACCGGGTCGGGGCGCTCGGTCAGCTGGAGGACGTCGGGGGCGCCGTATTCGCGGATCTCGATGGCTTGCATGCTTGCTGCTCCTTGTCTTCTGTCGGGTCGGTGTGAGCTTGCGCTCGATAGGGTTGCCGGCAGTGTAAACAAAAAAACGGCTGGACATGGTCCAGCCGTTTTCTGGTGGCGCCTCCGTCCCGGAGGCGCCGGCGGGCAAGACTGCCTGCGGTATTAC
>JABFVP010000215.1 GCA_013362725.1 Cupriavidus sp. | reverse complement strand
AATCCGCGACATGATCTCGTCGATCCTGGCCGGCTATGCGTGGGACCGCGACAATCCCTTCGTCGCCGAGCCGCGCCGGCGGCTGGCGGTGCTGGAAGAATTCTGCAACGTCTGATGAACCTCGCCCTCTTGTCTGCACTGGCGCTAACCGCTGCCCTGGTAGCGGGCTGCGCGTCGCCTGGCGCCGCCCCGGAACGCACCACGGCAGTTGCCAGCGCCACGGCGTTATTGCGCCTGCCGCCGGCGTCGCTCCAGCGCGAGCTGAAGCTGCAGCAGCACATCACCGTCGAGTTCACCGTGCAGGGCCGCACCGAGCACCGTGAGCTGCTGGCGCTGTTGGAGGCCGATGCCGCACGCACGCGCCTGGCCGCCGTCAGCGGGGGGCAGGTACTCGCGCGGCTGGACTGGGACGGCACGACACTGCGGGTATCGCGTTCGCCCTGGGCGCCGGCGGAGCTGCAGCCGGAACGCATCCTGAGCGACCTGCAACTGGCGCTGTGGCCTGCCGCGGCTATCCGTGCGGCGCTGCCGCCGGGGTGGAGCCTGGACGCGTCTCCCGCGCTGCGCCAGCTGCGCCAGGACGATGAAGCCGTGGCAGAGATCCGCTTCCCCGATCCCGCCACCACGTTGTTCGTGCAGCGCCGCGATGGCTACAGCCTCACCATCCGCAACTTGCCGGCCGCTGCAAGCGCAACGGACGCGAATCCGGGCGATCCGGCATGACGGTATATCTGAACACCATCGGCATCCGCTGCGCGCTCGGATACGGGCAGGAAGCGGTGCGCGCAGCCCTGTGGCAGGCCGACGCACCGGCGACCGGCGAAGTCACTGACCGCTACAGCCCAGGCCGTCCGCTGCTGCTTGGAACGGTCAGCGGCCTGGCAGACGATGCCGTGCCGGCGCACGCCAATCCGCGTGACCGCAGCCGCAACAATGCCTTGCTGCTCGATGCCCTGGCCCAAGTGCGCCCAGCGGTAGACGACGCCATTGCCCGCTTCGGCCCGCTTCGCGTTGCAGTGGTGCTTGGCACCAGTACTTCGGGCATGCGTGAAGCCGAATTGGCCATGCGGGCGCTGACGAACGCCGGTGCGCTGCCGCCGGGTTACCACTACGGCCAGCAGGAGCTCGGCTCGCCGGCGGGCTTTCTGGCCGGCGTGCTGGGAACGGCGGGGCCCGCGTACACGATCTCGACCGCGTGCTCATCCAGCGCAAAGGCGCTGGCGGCTGGAGCACGGCTGCTGCGCCACGGGCTGGCGGACGTGGTCCTGGCCGGCGGCGTCGATACACTGTGCGCGTTTACCGTAGCCGGCTTTTCCTCACTGGAATCGGTCAGCCCGGTGCGCTGCAACCCGCTGTCGGCCAACCGCAATGGCATCAATATCGGCGAGGGCGCGGCGCTGTTTCTGATGTCGCGCGAAGCCGGGCCGGTGCGCCTGGCCGGCTGGGGCGAGTCGTCCGATGCCTACCATATGTCTGCACCCGATCCGCGGGGCAATGGGGCGCAACTGGCCATGCGGCAAGCGCTGGGCCGTGCCGGCATCGGCGCGCAGGCTGTCGACTATGTCAACCTGCATGGCACCGCCACCCCCGCCAACGACGTGATGGAAGCCCATGCCGTGGCCGCCGTGTTGGGCAGCGAGGTGCCAGTCAGCTCCACCAAGCCGTTGACCGGGCATACGCTGGGAGCGGCCGGCGCCATCGAAGCCGCGCTGATGTGGCTCACGCTCGCCGGCAATCCGCGCGGCCAGCTGCCGCCGCACTGGTGGGACGGCGTGGCCGATGCCGCGCTGCCGTCGCTGCATGTGGCAGGGCCGGGAAGCACGCTCGGGCGCGCGCCGCGCCATGTAATGAGCCTTTCGTTCGCCTTTGGCGGCAGCAACGGCGTGCTGGTGCTGGGGCAAGGATAGGCATGCAAGACATCGATAACTTTCCTCCGGTTGCCGAGGTGGTGCCGCACAGCGGCGCCATGCTGCTGCTCGACGCGCTGCTGCATGCCGACGACGAACGCTGCACGGTGCGTGCCACGGTACGCCCGGCGCAGCCTTTCACCGATGCGGCGGGCATGCCAGGCTGGGTCGGCATCGAATACATGGCGCAGGCCATTGCCGCCTGGGCCGGCATGCGCGACCGGCGCGCCGCTCGCCCGCCTGCCATAGGTTTCCTGCTCGGCTCGCGCCGCTACGCTTGCGACGTGCCGGTCTTCCCGATCGGCAGCGAACTGACCATCACCGTGCAGGCAGAACTGATAGGCGACAACGGCCTCGGCCAGTTCGCCTGCCGGATGGCGCTCGATGGCCGCGAGGTCGCCCGCGCCAATGTCTCCGTGTTCCAGCCTGCGGATGCGCAGGCCTTTCTGCAAGGACAACAGCCATGAGTAATCCGACCGTACTGGTCACGGGTTCGTCCCGCGGCATCGGCCGCGCCATTGCCTTGCGGCTGGCACGCGATGGGTATGACGT
>JABFVP010000220.1 GCA_013362725.1 Cupriavidus sp. | reverse complement strand
GGCGCGGCGCACGGCGGCAGCGTCGTGCGCGTCGGCCAGCTTCGGCGTATCCGGGGCACGCGCGGGACCCTCAGCGGTGGCCGGTGCAGGCGACAGCCTGGACTCGGCCTCTTCCGCGGGCAGCGGCGCCGCCGGCCCGCCTTCAGTCAGCGTCGGCGTGCGCGGGGCGCGCAGGCCCGGCGACGTATCGCGGCAACGCAGCAGGGCACGGTCGCCGCCCGGCGCCATCGACGAGATCTGCGGCGCGATCGCGCGCAACACCCTCACCGCCAGCGCGCTGGTATAGCTGTAGCGCGCCGCGTAGGGTTCCCTGGCATTGACCACCACGGTACCGAAGAAGCGGTCGCCCAGCGTAAACACGAAGGTGGCCGAGCGGTTCACCGAGCGCGAGGCAATCAGCCGCCCGCCGCGGCCGTAGACCTGGAAGCGCTGGTCACCGGTGCCGGTCTTGCCGGCCACGGCCAGCGTGGCGCCGTCGCGGCCCGGCACGGTGAAGGCACCACGGATCGACTTGGCGGTGCCGCGCTCCACCACGTCGAGCATCGATCGCCGCACCACCACGGTCAGTTCTTCCGGCAGCAGGCGCTTGCCCGGACCGGGCTGCAGCACGTAGCGCGTCGCGTAGGGAGTCCCCTCGGCAAAGGCGAGGCTCTGCACCGCGGCGTTCTGCGTGGCCACCCCGCCGGAAAGCAGGATGCCCACCAGCTCAGCCAGCGCGGCGGGGCGGTCGCCGGCGGCACCGATGGCACTGGCATACGAGGGCGTGAGCGAGTCGAACGGATAGCCCAGCCGCTGCCAGCGCCGCGCAATGTGCGTAAAGGCGTCCTGCTCCAGCAGCGTGCGGATGCGGTTGTCCTGGCCGGCCTTGCTGCGCGTCTTGAACAGCCACTTGTACACTTCCTGGCGCTCCGCCGCACTCGCGCGCAGGATTTCCGACAGCGTGGCATCGGGGTGCTGGTCCAGGTACTCCACCATCCACAGTTCCAGCGGATGGACCCGCGACAGGTAGCCGCGGTCGTTCAGGTTGAACTTGTCCTTGCCGTACTTGCGGTACAGCGCCGGCAGGTCTTCCTTGGCCAGCTGCTTGTCGCCCAGGCGTGCGCGCATGATGCGGACATAGCTCTCCTCGTCGAGGTGCGGCCGTGCGCTCAGCAGCGTCACCGACATGCGCACTGCGTTCAGATGGGGCAGCGTCATGCGCACCCGGCCCAGCAGCGTGTCCAGCCGTTGTTCGGAATTCTTGCCACGGTAGTGCTTGTAGAAGCCGGCCATGTAGGCGCTGCCTTCCTGGTCGGCGAAGCGCTCCAGATACTCGCGCCGGCCAGGCGCGTTGCGGTCCTCGAACAGGTCGCCCATGTCGGGCTTGGCATGGAACATCTCGTAGCGCACGATGTCGCGCATCATGCGGATGAACACCAGGTTGACCGAGTGCTGGAAACCCACGCGCACGGTCATGATGCGCTCGCCTTCCCAGCGCTCGAAGTTGGTAAAGCTCTGCAGGCCGCCGCCGGTGTAGAAGCCTTCACCCGCGCTGCCTGAGTACTTGCGTTCCATCGCGGCCTCGAGCATCGCCATCAGCTCGCGCTCGGCGGGCTTGCGGGCCTTGGCCAGGTAGTCGACCGCCCAGCGGCTGAGCGCGTCCTGCCGCGCCAGCCGCACGCCGGCCAGCTCGGCACTGGTCATGCCGGCATAGCGCGCATGCAGTTCGCTGATGATCTCCAGATAGGTCACCAGCGTGCGCAGCTTGGCGGTGGAGCCCAGGTTCAGGCGCGCGCCGCTGTTGATATCGAAGGGCTGGTCGATGTTGTCGGCCTGCACGCGTACCACGCTGGCGTTGCCGACCCGCTCGTAAAGCGTGAAGCTGGTCATCAGCTTCGACGGGTCGTCGTTGTCGCGCAGCAGGTTGTGGCCATACAGCCCCATGGCGCGCGCATCGGCCTTGTTGTTCACGCGCTGCAGCGTCTCGGCGACGATGCGCTGCGCTTCACGGTTGATGGTGCTGTCCACGGTCAGGTCGAGCCGGTCCATGTCATAGCGGCTCTCGACCCCGGTCAGCCGGCTGATATCGGCGCGCACCCGGTTGACGGCCTTGCGCGTGACAAAGGGTTCCAGCGGCGGGCGCTGCGGCGCAGCGGCCTTGTCCAGCTGCTGGGCCAGCGCTGCGTCGCGCAGTTCGGCCGTGATGATATTGTTGGCCGCCAGCAGGCGCAGGTAACTTCCGGTCAGCGCGTCCAGGTTGGTGTCGTCGCGGCGCAGATGGTACGACGGGCGGCGCTGCGAGATGATCAGCGACAGCGCCCGCTTGAAGGCCTGCGCCTGGCGCGGCTCGGGCGCGCGCGGGTCCATCTCCTTGAGCAGCCGGTTGACCTCGCCGAAGTCCTCGCCGTACCACACCCACAGCGCATCGCCGATGCCGTTGATCTCGCCGAAGCCCTCGCGCGCCGACAGCGGCACCGTATTCAGGTAGTCGACCACGATGCGCTCGCGCGCACGCTGGGTGTCGGGGCCGTCCAGGTAGGCGCGCAGCGATGCCGACGCCATCTGCCGGAATTTTTCCGGAATGGAGGCGGTGCGGCCTTCTGGCGAGTGCCGGTATTTCTCGATCTGCGTCGCCAGCGTGCTGCCGCCCGGCGCATCGTGCGACTTGTCGGCCAGCCGGATCACCTGGTCCAGCACTGCGCGCGACAGCCGGCGCCAGTCCAGCGCCGGGTTCATGTTGGGATATTCCGGGTTCAGCAGGCCCTGGTTCTCGACATACAGCAATGCGCCTATCAGCAGCGGCGGCACCGCGGCGAAGTCGGCGTACTGGCGCTGCGGGTAGCGCTCGAACGCCAGCGTCAGCCCGTTGCAGTCGCGCAGCAGCAGACCGGCCTGGTTCTTCTCGCGATAGGGAGTGAACAGGCCCTCGTCGATCAGCCGCACCATGTCGGGCGACATGCGCGCCTGCTCGGCGGGCACGTAGCCGCGCTGCTCCAGCCGCTGCGCGAACAGCGGCAGCCTGCCGTAGCCCATGCGGGCGTCGTAGGGTCCGGAATGCGGGAAGCGGATGCTGTCGCTGGCGCCCGGCTGAATCTCGAACGTCAGCCGCTGGCCGAGGCTGCCGATCAGCCGCGCCTGCCAGTGCGAGTTGCGCACCTCGCTTGCGACAACGCTATACACGACATAGGCGCCGCCCGTCAGGGCGACCGCCAAGCCAGCGAAAATCCAGGCACGACGCGACACGTTTGGGCTTCCTTGGTGGGCCGGCGCAGCGCGCACAATGGTTCGTGCGCCGGCTCGAAGCGCGATGTTTTCGCAGTGCGCGCCGCACGCGCGCCTGCCTGTATTGATATTAGTAGGAGTCGGGCCCGGGTGCATCAAGCATGCGCGCAGGCCGCGTGCCGTTGCAGACGGACGTCACTCCAGGCAGCGCCTGCGCCACTTGCAGTGCGTCCGAAAGGCGACCCGGATTATCGGCCAGCCGCCGCGCGCGCCACCGGCCGACCCACCAGCGGATAGCCCGGATCGTTGTAGCCCGGCGTCGAGGCATGGCCCGGCGACACCAGCCCATCGATCATGGCCTCTTCGTCGGGCGTGATCGCGGCACCGAGCGCGCCGAAGTAATCCTCGAACTGGGCCAGCGTGCGCGGGCCGGCGATCACCGACGAAATGATCGGGTTGGCCAGCACCCAGGCGGTGGCGAACTGACCCGGAGTCAGCCCGCGCGCCTCGGCATGGGTCTTGAGCTGCTGCGCGATCACCAGCGATTCCTCGCGGAACTCAGTCTCCATCATGCGGCGGTCGGCGCGGCCCGCGCGCGTGCCCTCGGCCGGCGCCTGGCCGGGCGCGTACTTGCCGGTCAGCACGCCGCGCGCGATCGGGCTGTAGGGCACCACGCCCAGGCCGTAGTGCTCGCACGCGGGCAGGATCTCCACCTCCGGCAGCCGGTTCAGCAGGTTGTAGTAGGGCTGGCACGCGACCGGGCGCGGCACGCCCAGTTCGCCGCACAGCCGCACGATCTCGGCGATGCGCCAGCCGCGGAAGTTCGACACCGCCCAGTAGCGGATCTTGCCGCTGCGCACCAGGTCGCCCATGGCGCGCACCGGCTCTTCCAGGTTGGCGCCGGGATAGTCGCGATGCAGGTAGAGGATGTCGATGTAGTCGGTCGCCAGCCGGTGCAGGCTGTCCTCGACCGCGCGCGTGATCCACACGCGCGAGTAGTGGCCGTGGTTGGGCGCGGCCTGCATGGGGTTGCCGAGCTTGGTGGCCAGCACCCAGTCGTGGCGGTCGGCGGTCAGCAGGCGCCCGACCATCTGCTCGGACGCGCCCTTGGTGTACACGTCGGCGGTATCGATGAAGTTCACGCCGTGGTCGCGCGCGCTGGCGACGATGCGGCCGGCCTCGGGCTCGTCGGTCTGGTCGGCGAACATCATGGTGCCCAGGCACAGCGCCGAGACGCGCAGGTTGCTGGCGCCGAGGCGGCGGTACGGCATGGAGAAGTCTGGCATGGCGGCTCCTTGGGATGGGACAGCCCACATTGTGCCGCCACCCGGCCGCGCTTGCCGGCGGCGCGTCAGCGGGCGTCAGCGGCGCGCGCGGCGCTTGCGGTATTCCTCGCGCCCGACGTAAGCCGCGGCGGCGGCCACCATCAGCGCCAGCCCGTACCAGGTGAGCGCGTAGCCGAGGTGGTTGTTGGTAAAGGTCGTCACCGTGAGCCCACCCACGGGCCAGGCCTTCGGGTCCGCGCCAGCCGGCGGCGGCACCGCCGCGGCGTCGATGAAGTAGGGCGCGACCCGGTCCGTAGCCAGGCCGCGGCGCGCGGCGATCGCAGCCACATCGCGCGAGAACCACTGGTCGCGCGCCGCGTCGTTGTGGCGCAGCAGGCCGGTGCCCGGCTCGCTCATGCGCAGCAGGCCGACCACTTCGCTGGGGCCGCTGCCGGCGGGTGCCACGCGCGCGCGGTACGGCTCGGCGACGAAACCGCGGTTGACCAGCACGGTGCTGCCGTCGGCCAGCCGCAGCGGCGTCATCACCCAGTAGCCGCCGCCCTGCTCGGTCACGGCCTGCACCAGCGTCTGGCGCTCGTCGAGGAAGGTGCCGCTGGCGCGCACGCGCCGGTACTCGGCATTGGCCTTGGTCAGCCCCGCCCACTGCGCCGGCGCGGGCGGCGCCACCGGCGCGGCATGGACGCGCTCGGCCACCTGGGCGATCAGGCCCAGCTTCCAGGCGCGGCGCTCGACCTGCCAGTTGCCCAGCGAGACCAGGCCGGCGATGGCTGCTGCGGCCAACAGCGCCAGTGCCGTCAGCCAGACTGGCGACAATGGGCGGCGGGATTCGAGAGCGCCCTTGGTGGCGTTGGCGGTGCGCGCATTTTCGACCGGCGCGCGGTCGTCGGTGGAACCGGTCAAGGCAGGGTCTTGGTGGTTTGCATGCCCGGCATCATATTGGAATTCAGGTGGAACATCACCCACAGCGTGCCGGTCAGCGCGATCACCACCAGCACCAGCGTGAAGATCAGCGCCAGCATGTTCCAGCCGCCCTCCGACCTGGCGTTCAGGTGCAGGAAGTAGATCATGTGCACCACGATCTGCACCGCGCCCAGTGCCAGCAGCACCATCGCGGTGGTGCTGGACTGCGCGAACACCTTGCCCATCACCAGCCAGAACGGAATCGCGGTCAGGATCACCGACAGCACGAAGCCGGTCACGTAGCCGCCGAGCGAGATATGGATCTCGCTGTCACCATGGCCGTGGCCATGTCCGGGTGCGTGGGCTGGCAGCGTATCGTCGTGCGCGCTCATGGCAGCACTCCCATCAGGTAGACAAAGGTAAAGACGCCGATCCACACCACGTCCAGGAAGTGCCAGAACATCGACAGGCACATCAGGCGGCGCTTGTTCTCGGGGATCAGCCCGTGCCGGCGCAGCTGCGTCACCAGCGTGACCAGCCACACGATGCCGAAGGTCACATGCAGGCCGTGGGTGCCGACCAGCGCGAAGAACGAGGTCAGGAAGCCGCTGCGCTGCGGCCCGGCGCCCTCGCCGACCAGGTGCGCGAACTCGTAGATCTCGACCGCGAGGAAGGCCGCGCCCAGCAGGCCGGTGACGGCGAGCCAGCCCTGCGTCGGCCCCAGCCGGCCCTGCTGCATCTGCAGCATGGCAAAGCCGTAAGTGATCGACGACAGCAGCAGGAACGAGGTGTTCAGCGCCACCAGCGGCAGGTCGAACAGCTCGGCGCCGGATGGCCCGCCGGCGTAGTTGCGGCCCAGCACGCCGTAGGCGGCGAACAGGCACGCAAAGACCAGGCAGTCGCTCATCAGGTAGAGCCAGAAACCGAGCAGCGTGCCATTGGGCACGTGGTACTCCTCGGTCAGGTAGAAGCGCAGCTCGGCCGGCTGCACGGGCGCGCGCTGTGGCGGGGCCGCGTGCTCGTCTGCGCGCGCACCCTCGGCGGTAAAGGGAGCGAAGGTATCAGCCATGGCTGGCCAGCAGCGCGCTGCGCTCTGCCTCGGTGCGGTGGACCGTGTCGGCCGGGATGTAGAAATCGCGCCGGTAGTTGAAGGTATGGCCGATCGCAGTGACCAGCGTGGCGGCGAAGGCCAGTACCACCAGCCACCAGATGTGCCAGATCAGCGCGAAGCCACATAGCGTGCTCAGACCGGCCAGGATGATGCCGGCGCCGGTGTTCTTGGGCATATGGATCGGGATAAAGCCTTGCGCGGGGCGCTGGTAGCCGTGCGCCTTCATCTGCCACCAGGCATCGCTGTCATGCACCAGCGGCGTGAAGGCAAAGTTGTACGGCGGCGGCGGCGACGAGGTCGACCACTCCAGCGTGCGGCCGTCCCACGGATCGCCGGTGACATCGCGCAGCGACTCGCGTCGCAGGAAGCTCACCACCAGCTGCACCAGGAAGCAGCCGATGCCCAGCGCGATCAGCAGCGCGCCCACGCCGGCCAGCTGGAACCAGATCTGCAGCGAGTGATCCGCGAAATGGCTGACGCGCCGGGTCACGCCCATCAGCCCCAGCACATAGAGCGGCATGAACGCCACGTAGAAGCCGACCAGCCAGAACCAGAACGAGCACTTGCCCCAGAATGGATCCAGCTGGTAGCCGAAGGCCTTGGGGAACCAGTAGGTGATGCCGGCCATCAGGCCGAACAGCACGCCGCCGATGATCACGTTATGGAAATGCGCGATCAGGAACAGGCTGTTGTGCAGCGAGAAATCCGCCGGCGGCACCGCCAGCAGCACGCCGGTCATGCCGCCGATCACGAACGTCACCATGAAGCCCACGGTCCACAGCATCGGCACCTCGAAGCGGATGCGCCCGTGGTACATGGTGAAGAGCCAGTTGAACAGCTTGGCCCCGGTGGGGATCGAGATGATCATGGTGGTGATGCCGAAGAACGAGTTCACGCTGGCGCCCGAGCCCATCGTGAAGAAGTGATGCAGCCACACCAGGTACGACAGCACCGTGATCACCACCGTGGCATACACCATCGAGGCATAGCCGAACAGGCGCTTGCGGCAGAAGGTGGCGACCACCTCGGAGAACACGCCGAACACCGGCAGGATCAGGATATAGACCTCCGGGTGGCCCCAGATCCAGATCAGGTTCACGTACATCATGGCGCTGCCGCCAAGGTCGCTGGTGAAGAAATTCATGCCCAGGTAGCGGTCGACCGCCAGCATCGCCAGCGCCGCGGTCAGCACCGGGAACGCGGCGATGATCAGCACGTTGGTGCACAGCGCGGTCCAGGTGAAGATCGGCATGCGCATCAGCGTCATGCCGGGCGCGCGCATCTTGACGATGGTGACCAGCAGGTTGATGCCGGACAACAGCGTGCCCACCCCCGCCACCTGCAACGACCACAGGTAGTAATCCACGCCCACGTCCGGGCTCTGCAGGATGCCGGACAACGGCGGATAGGCGAGCCAGCCGGTGCGCGCGAACTCGCCGACGAACAGCGACATCATCACCAGCACGGCGCCGCCCACCGTCATCCAGAAGCTGAAGTTGTTCAGGAACGGAAAGGCCACGTCGCGCGCTCCGATCTGCAGCGGCACGACAAAGTTCATCAGGCCGGTGACCAGCGGCATGGCGACGAAAAAGATCATGATCACGCCGTGCGCGGTGAAGATCTGGTCATAGTGGTGCGGCGGCAGGTAGCCCAGGTTGTCGCCGAAGGCAATGGCCTGCTGGATGCGCATCATGATGGCGTCGGCAAAGCCGCGCAGCAGCATCACGATGCCGAGGATCATGTACATGATGCCGATGCGCTTGTGGTCGATGCTGGTGAACCACTCGCGCCACAGGTAGCCCCACTTGCCGTAGTACGTGACCGCGCCGGCCACGGCCAGCCCGCCGATGGCCACCACCGCGAAGGTGGCGAGCAGGATCGGCTCATGCAGCGGGATGGCCTCCCAGCTCAGGCGGCCGAAGAGTTGCGTGGCGAGTTCGGATCGCTCCGGCATGTGGTTCTCCAGGACAACAACGGCGTACTAGGTCACGGTCTTGCGCACGGCCCTGCGCAGCGCCTGCCACCGGCGCATGCGCGCTAGCGCAGCACCTCGCCGGCACCCGTGGCGCCGGTCCCGAACAGCGGTTCGGCCAGCGTGTTGCTGGCGGTGCAGACGGCGGCGCCCAGGCCCGCGGCGCGCTGCGCATCGCGCGCCATCAGGTCCTTCTGGCAGACCTGCCCGGCCTGCACGCAACGGTTCACGATGGCATCGAACAGGTTTGCGTCGACGCTGCCGTAGCGCCGCACCGGCTCGCGCTCGCTGGGCTGCGCCAACTGCGTGTAGGCGGCCCGGCTCAGCGGCGCGCCGGCGGCCCGCACGGTCTGCACCCAGCGGCCGAATTCATCTTCGCTCAGGCCATGGAAGCGGAAGCGCATATGCGAAAAGCCCGCGCCGCTGTAGTTGGCGGAGAAGCCCTCGTAGACGCCCGGCCGGTTGACCACCGCATGCAGGCGCGTTTCCATGCCCGGCATGGCGTAGACCTGGCCGGCCAGCGCCGGAATGAAGAACGAATTCATCATGGTGGTGGACGTGATCTTGAAGCGGATCGGCCGGTCGACCGGGGCGGCCAGCTCGTTGACGGTGGCGATACCCTGTTCCGGGTAGAGGAACAACCACTTCCAGTCCATCGCCACCACCTCCACCGTCAGCGGCTGCGTGCCTGGCGGCAGCGGGCGGCTGTCGTCGAGCCGGGTCAGCGGCCGGTAGGGATCGAGCTTGTGGGTGTTGACCCAGGTAATGGCCCCGAGCGCGATGATGATCAGCAGTGGCGCCGACCAGATCAGCAGCTCCAGCACCGTGGAGTGGTCCCAGTCGGGGTTGTAGTGCGCGTCGGCATTGGCGGCGCGGTATCGCCACGCGAACACCAGCGTCAGCACGATCACCGGCACGATGATCAGTAGCATCAGGCCGGTGGAAATGATGATCAGGTCACGTTGCCGGACCGCAAGGTCGCCCGCCGGCGACAGCAGCACGGCGTTGCAGCCGGCCAGCGAGAGCACGACTGGCAGCAGGACTGGCACCAGCAACCCGCGGACGGGACGGTGCATGGACATTGTCTGACCGGAACATCGCATAGCTTTCGGGCCCGCGCAATTTGTACGCCGCGGCGCAAGTGACTTAGACTGGTCTGAGCAACTATGGCAGTGTAGGCGCTCAAGTGCCATTCTTCATGGTGCAATTTGCAGCGTCTTCGTCCACAGACACGGGAGATATGCCGATGACCACCGCGACCCACCAGCACC
>JABFVP010000148.1 GCA_013362725.1 Cupriavidus sp. | reverse complement strand
ACCTGCGGCAGCCACGCCGACCTGCGCGCCAGCGCGCGCCTCGCGGTGCGCCAGCACGGCGAGTGGCTGCGCTGGAAATTCCGCAAGCACGCCGAGCGCAAGCCGCCGCTGGTGCTGCTGCTCGATATTTCCGGCTCGATGAGCCAGTACTCGCGCGCGGTGCTGTACTTCTGCCACGCGCTGATGCAGTCGCGCGAGCGGCTGTCGGTGTTCCTGTTCGGCACGCGGCTGACCAACATCACCCGCTCGCTGCGCGAACGCGACCCCGACGACGCCGTCGCCGTGATCACGGGCCAGGTGCGCGACTGGGCCGGCGGCACCCGCATCGGCGCCGCGCTGGCGAGCTTCAACCGCCACTGGGCGCGCCGCACGCTGTCGGGGCGCGCCACGGTGCTGCTGGTGACGGACGGGCTCGACCACGAGCATATCGACCTGCTCGGCGATGAAATGGCTCGCTTGCGGCGCTTTGCATACCGCATCGTCTGGCTCAACCCGCTGCTGCGCTACCCTGGCTTCACGCCGCAAGCGCGCGGCGTGCAGGCGATCCTGCCGCATGTCGACGCGCTGCGCCCCGCGCACAACCTGGAAAGCCTGCTGGCGCTCGAATCCCTGCTGTCCGACCAGGGCGGCCCAGCGCGGGCCGGCGCCCCCAACCCACCAAGAAAGGAAGCCCCGCCATGGAAATGAACCAGAGCCAGCGCCTGCCGGTCCCGCAGCAGGTGGCATGGGAAGCGCTCAACGACACCGAGCTGCTCAAGCAATGCATCCCCGGATGTGAGAGTATCGAGCCCGACGGCGACCACGCCTACCTGCTGGCCATGACGGCCGCGGTGGGACCGGTCAAGGCGCGCTTCAAGGGCCGCATGGCGCTGGAAGACATCCAGGCGCCCGACAGCTACACCATCCGTTTCGACGGCCAGGGCGGCGCGGCGGGCTTCGGCAAGGGCAGCGCCCGGGTCCGGCTGGAACCAGACGGCGATGAAACTGTCCTGACCTATACCGTCAACGCCCAGGTGGGGGGCAAGATCGCCCAGATCGGCTCGCGGCTGGTGGACGCCGCGGCACGCAAGATGGCTGACACCTTCTTTGCGCGCTTCACCGAGGCCGTCACCCCTGACGCCACAGACAGCACGCCAGCGGCCGAGGGCGCCCCCGCCGCGGCCGCCGGCGATAACTCCGATAACGAACCGACAGAACAAGCGAAGCGGAAACGATCATGGACAGCGTGGATCTCGAAGTCCTGAAGAACAGCGTGCAGTGGCAGCAGCAAGGCCATCGCGTGCTGCTGGTGACGGTAGTGCGGACCTGGGGCTCGTCGCCCCGGCCCGAGGGCGCGATGCTGGCGGTGCGCGACGACGGCCTGGTGGTGGGCTCGGTCTCGGGCGGCTGCATCGAGGACGACATCATCGACCGCGTGCGCCGGCAAGGCATCACCTCGGACCACCCGGAAGCGATCAAGTACGGCATCAGCGCCGAGGAGGCGCACCGCTTTGGCCTGCCGTGCGGCGGCACCATCGAGCTGGTCGCCGAGCCGCTCAAGCCGGCCAGCGGCATCGCCGAGCTGCTCGATGCCGTGGAAAACGGACGCCTGGTCGCGCGCACGCTGGACATGGCCACGGGAGTGGCCACGCTGGGGCCCGCCAATGCCACCGACGGGCTGGCGTTCGACGGCAGGACCCTGCTGACCATCCACGGCCCGCGCTACCGCATGCTGGTGATCGGCGCCGGGCAGCTGTCCAAGTACCTGTGCCAGATCGCCGTCGGCCTGGGCTTCCAGGTCACCGTCTGCGACCCGCGCGAGGAATACACCGAGACCTGGGACATCCCCGGCGTCACCATGGTGCGCACCATGCCGGATGACACTGTCACCGACATGAAGCTGGACGAGCGCTGCGCCGTGATCGCGCTGACGCACGACCCCAAGCTGGACGACCTGGCGCTGATGGAGGCGCTGCGCACCCGCGCCTTCTATGTCGGCGCGCTGGGGTCGCGCCGCAACAACCAGGCGCGCCGCGAACGGCTCAAGGAATTCGACCTGACCGAGCTGCAGCTGGCGCGGCTGCACGGCCCGGTGGGCATCTATATCGGCAGCCGCACGCCACCGGAGATCGCGATCTCGATCCTGGCCGAGGTGATCGCGGCCAAGAACCACGTGTCGCTGCCCGACATCCTGCAGGTGGAAGGCGCCAAGGCCGCGCGCGAAATGGCTGCCAGCACCGGCAGCAGCTGCGACGTGGCGCCCGACCCTGCCTGACGACCCCGCGAGTGCCGCCATGACCGCCGCCCCCAACGCTCCCCTGCTCCGCACCGACCTGCCCACCGGCATCCTGCTGGCGGCGGGCTTCGGCCGCCGCTTCGACACTGCCGGCAAGCGCAACAAGTTGCTGGAGCTACTGCCCGGGGGCCGCTCCGTGGCCTGGCGCAGCGCCCGCACGCTGACCGCGGCGCTGCCGGAGTCGAT
>JABFVP010000278.1 GCA_013362725.1 Cupriavidus sp. | reverse complement strand
GGCGGGACTGGCTGTCGAGCAGCGGCAGGCCGAAGCGCTCGGCCCACTCGCGCTGGCCCGCACGGGCCACCACGCCGATGGCGCGCGCCTTGAGCGTGGCCAGCGTGTCGATCACGGTGCCGAGCGCGACTTCGCTGTCATCGTCGAGCGCGCGCAGGTCCAGCGCGATCACGTCATTGGAGAAGAAGTCGGGAGTGGCTTCGAAGCGGGTGAGGAGGTCATCCCGCAGCGCAGCCATGTCGGCGGTCTGGAGGGCGAGAAGGAGGGCGTCGACGTTGCCACTGCGCAGCTCGAAGCGTGGCGTTTTCTTCTGGGACATAGCCGGGTGACCGTGGAAATGCCACATTCTAACGTCGTATCTGTCGCGAACTGTAACAATTGGATCGATATGTACCGCAGGTGGCGCGTGGGCTCCATGTGCGCGCCCGGGGCGCGGCGCAAGTGTGGCCCGCGCGGCTTGCGTGGCCTCGGCAGCGGGCGGGGCGGCCATCATGCAAAGCCTTGTTACGATTGCGCATCTGATCAGCGGAGTTTCCATGGGCGCCATCGTCAATTGCGTGGCCTACCGGCAGGGCAAGCGGCTCGGCACGGTAGGCATGGAGGACATCCCGAAGGTGCTGGCGGTGCCCGGCACTTTCGTCTGGCTGGGGCTGCACGAACCCGAACTGGCGCTGTTGCGGCAGGCGCAGCAGGCCTTCGGCCTGCACGATCTCGCGGTCGAAGACGCGACCAACGCGCACCAGCGCCCCAAGCTCGAGGCCTACGGCGATTCCGTGTTCGTGGTGCTCAACACCGCGCAACTGGTGCAGGACGAGGTCGTGGTCGGCGAGACCCATCTGTTCGTCGGCCCCAACTACGTGGTCTCGGTGCGCCACGGGGCCAGCAGCCCCTATGCGCCGGTGCGCGAACGCTGCGAACACGACCCGCAAGGCCTGGCCAACGGGCCCGGCTATGTGCTGTACGCGCTGATGGATTTCGTCGTCGACCACTACCTGCCCATCGTCACGCGCCTGGAGGACAACTTCGAGGCGCTCGAGCAGGGCATCTTCCGCGACGAGTTCGACCGCGCCGCGATCGAGCGCCTGTACCAGGTCAAGCGCCAGGTGCTGCGCCTGCGCAATGCGGTCAGCCCGATCGAGGACATGTGCGGCCAGCTGATCCGGCTGCACGAAGCGCTGGTGCCGAAGGAGCTGCGCGCCTATTTCCGCGATATCGAGGACCACGCCAGCCGGCTGGTGCGCACGCTCGACGTGGTGCGCGAAATGCTGACCACGGCAGTGCAGGTCAACCTGGCGCTGGTCACTGTCGGCCAGAACGAAGTGGTCAAGCGGCTTGCCGGCTGGGGCGCGATCCTGGCGATCCCGACGGTGGTGTTCAGCTTGTACGGAATGAACTTCGATTTCATGCCGGAGCTTAAAGTCCACTACGCCTACCCGGCGGTGATCGCCGTGACTGCGGCGGCCTGTGGCGCGCTGTGGCGTCGGCTGCACCGGGCGGGGTGGATCTGATTTCGCTGCCTATTATCGGTTGGACGAATCATGGGCTTGAAATTATGCTTTTGCTCATTATTCGCATGGATAAATCCAGTGGCTACCGGGCACCCCTGCTGACTCCTACACTGGAGCAAAGAAGGCCTCGCGCCGGAGTCCGCCATGTCGAAAGCCCGTTTCCCGCATGCCGCCTTGCTGGCCGGCGCGCTTTGCGCGTGGCTGGTGTTGCCACCTGCCGCCGCGGCACCGCAGCCGCCGGCTCCGGCGCAGGCGCAGACGCGCGATGCTGTCGCGTCCTACGAGTCGGGCCGCTTTGACGAGGCCTTGCAGGGTTTCTCCGCCGCCGCGCGCCAGGGCAATCGCCTCGCGCAATTCAACTACGCGATGATGCTGCTGCGCGGCGAGGGCACCGCCGCGCGGCCGCAAGAGGCGCTGGTATGGCTGCGCAAGGCGGCCGACAACGGCATGACCCATGCCCAATACACCTGGGGAGACCTGTACGAACGCGGCGAACTGGTGCCCAAATCGCTGGAAGAGGCGAACCGCTGGTATGAGCGCGCGGCGCAGGGCGGCCACGTGCAGGCGCAGATGGAACTGGCGACGAACTACTTCACCGGCCGCGGCGTGCCGCGCGACTACGCGCAGGCGTTTGCGTGGTACCGGCGCGCGGCGAGCGCGGGGGATGGCGGCGCGCAGTACATCGTTGGCAGCTTTTATGAGCGCGGCGAGCCGGGCGTGGTCGACAAGGATATCGAACAGGCGAAGATCTGGTACGCGCGCTCCGCGGCGCACGGGGATCCCGGGGCGCTGGCGAAGCTGAGGTCGTTGCTGGAGGAGACGGTGAGGGGGAGGGCGGGGATGTGAAGAGCGCTTCAGCGTGCGCGAACCTTCCTCGACCGAAAGACGGCTCCCTCTCCCGCTTGCGGGAGAGGGCTGGGGTGAGGGCCGGAGCGACATACGAAGTCATGCCT
>JABFVP010000426.1 GCA_013362725.1 Cupriavidus sp. | reverse complement strand
CGGAGCTGCGGCAGCGGCCGGAGCCGGTGCGGCGGCAGCCGGAGCCGGAGCCGCGGCGGCCGGGGCGGCGGCGCCAGCGGTAGCTTCGGTGTCGATCTTGGCGATGATTTCATCGGCCACGACGGTGTCGCCGTCGTTCATGACGATCTGCGACAGCACGCCGGCCGACGGGGCCGGCACTTCCAGCACGACCTTGTCGGTTTCGATTTCGATCAGGATCTCGTCCTGGGCAACGGCTTCGCCGGGCTTCTTCTTCCAGTTGAGCATGGTCGCTTCGGCGACCGATTCGGAGAGTTGCGGAACCTTGACGTCAACGATAGCCATGGTGGTGAATTCCTCGTGTTATGCGTGTTGTCTTGATGCGGCGATGCCACGGGGCGCCTGCGCGCGCCGCCGTGGCTGCCGACGGATTACTTACTTGGTCAGAACAAAGCCCTTGAGCTTGCCGAAGGCCGCGTCCAGCAGCGCCTTCTGTTGCTCGTTGTGCTTTGCGTAGTAGCCCACCGCCGGCGAAGCCGAGGCGGGGCGACCGGCATAACCGAGCTTCTGGCCGTCCGTCATGTTTTCCATGATGTAGTGCTGCACGAAGAACCAGGCGCCCTGGTTCTGCGGCTCGTCCTGGCACCACAGGATCTCGTTGGCGTTCGGGTACTTCTTCAGTTCCGCGGCCAGCGCCTTGTGCGGGAACGGGTACAGCTGTTCCAGGCGGATGATCGCGGTGTCGTTGGCCTCGCGTTCCTTGCGCGTGTTGACCAGGTCGTAGTAGACCTTGCCCGAGCACATGATGACGCGCTTGACCTTGGCGGCGTTCAGTTCTTCGTGGTCGCCGATGACGGTCTCGAAGTGGCCCTTGGCCAGGTCGGACAGCGGCGACACCGCATCCTTGTTACGCAGCAGCGACTTCGGCGTCATGATCACCAGCGGCTTGCGGAACAGGCGGATCATCTGGCGGCGCAGCAGGTGGAAAATCTGCGCCGGCGTGGTCGGCTGGCAGACCTGCATGTTGTGGTCCGCGCACAGCTGCAGGAAGCGCTCGATGCGCGGCGAGCTGTGTTCCGGACCCTGGCACTCGTAGCCGTGCGGCTACATCAGCGTCAGGCCCGAGGCACGGCCCCACTTCACTTCACCCGACGAGATGAACTGGTCGATCACCACCTGGGCGCCGTTGACGAAGTCGCCGAACTGGGCTTCCCAGATCACCAGCGCGTTCGGTTCGGCGGTCGAGTAGCCGTATTCGAAGCCGAGCACGGCTTCTTCGGACAGCACCGAGTCGATCACCGTGAACGGTGCCTGGTTTTCCGACACGTTCTGCAGCGGCACGTAGCTGCCGGCATCCCAGCGCTCGCGGTTCTGGTCGTGCAGCACCGCGTGGCGATGGGTAAAGGTGCCGCGGCCGGCGTCCTGGCCGGTGATGCGCACCGGGTAGCCCGAGGCCACCAGCGAGGCGAAGGCCAGGTGCTCGCCCATGCCCCAGTCCAGCGGCTGGTCGCCGCGGCCCATGTTGGCGCGGTCCTTGACCACCTTCTCGACCAGCGGGTGCAGCTTCAGGTGTTCGGGGATGGCGGTGATGCGTTCGGCCAGGCGCTTGAGTTCGGTCACCGGCACGGCGGTGTCGGCGGCGTCGGTCCACTTGCGGTTCAGGAACGGCATCCAGTCGACCGCGAACTTGTTCTTGAAGTTCGACAGCACTGGATCGGCGGTGTGCTTGCCGGCGTCCATCGCGGCGCGGTATTCCTTGACCTTCTCGTCGCCGAAGTCGGCCGGGACCAGGTTCTGCGCGGCCAGCTTGTCGGCGTACAGCTTGCGCGTGCCGGGATGCTGGGCGATCTTCTTGTACATCAGCGGCTGCGTGACCGCGGGCGTGTCCTGCTCGTTGTGGCCCAGCTTGCGGAAGCAGATGATGTCGACCACGACATCCTTCTTGAACTCCATGCGGAAGTCCACCGCCAGCTGCATGGCGTACACCACGGCTTCGGGATCGTCGCCGTTCACGTGCAGCACCGGCGCCTCGATCATCTTGACCACGTCCGTGCAGTACAGCGTCGAGCGGGCGTCGCGCGGGTCGGAGGTGGTGAAGCCGATCTGGTTGTTGATGACGATGTGCATGGTGCCGCCCGTGCCGTAGCCGCGGGTCTGCGCCAGGTTCAGCGTCTCCATCACCACGCCCTGGCCGGCAAAGGCGGCATCGCCGTGCACCTGCACCGGCAGCACTTCCATGTTGCCGACGGCGCCGCGGCGTTCCTGGCGGGCCTTGGCCGAGCCTTCGACCACCGGGTTGACGATTTCCAGGTGCGACGGGTTGAATGCCAGCGACAGGTGGATCGGGCCGCCCTCGGTCGAGACGTCGCTCGAGAAGCCCTTGTGGTACTTGACGTCGCCGGCCGGCAGGTCATCGACGTGCTTGCCTTCGAACTCGGCGAACAGGTCGGCGGGCATCTTGCCCAGGGTGTTGACCAGCACATTCAGGCGGCCGCGGTGAGCCATGCCGATCACGATTTCCTGCACGCCCTTGCTGCCAGCGTGCTGGATCAGTTCATCCATGGCGGCGATGAAGCTCTCGCCGCCTTCCAGCGAGAAGCGCTTCTGGCCGACGTACTTGGTGTGCAGGAAGCGCTCGAGGCCTTCGGCCGCGGTCAGGCGGTCAAGGATGTGTTTCTTCTTTTCCAGCGTGAACACCGGCTTGGAACGCGTGGTTTCCAGGCGCTCCTGCCACCAGCGCTTCTGCGCCTGGTCGCTCACGTACATGAATTCGAAGCCGATGGTGCCGCAATACGTTTCGCGCAGGTTGTTGAGCAGCTCGCGCAGGCTCATCGACTCCTTGCCGAAGTAGGTATTGCTGGCGTTGAAGACGATATCGAGATCGGCTTCGGAAAAACCGTAGAAGGCGGGATCCAGGTCCGGCAGGGGCGGACGCTCCTGGCGCTTGAGCGGGTCCAGGTCGGCCCAGTGCGAACCGATGTTGCGGTAGGCGGCGATCAGCTGCGTGGCAGCGACGCGCTTGCGGCCCATGTCGGAATCGGCCGATGCAACGATGGTGCGGATGGGACCTTGCTTGGCGCGCTCGGCGAACGAGGCAACGATGGGAGCGTGGGCGATATCCCGGCCGTTCGAGCCGTCGACGGCGGGAACGTTCTGCATGGCGTCGAAGTACGCGCGCCAATTGTCGGGAACCGAGGAGGGGTTCTGGAGGTAGGCTTCGTACAGTTCTTCGACATAGGGGGCGTTGCCGCCGAAGAGGTACGAATTGCTCTGATACTGCTGCATCATGGGACGCTCACTTTTCTCCGGGTCTGCCGGAGTTCAGCGGGTTATTCAACCTTCCGCGACACGGCTTGACCGGTTAGCGGATCGCAAACAACTCTTGGGAGCCGAGCGGGGGCGCTTACGCAAACGGCACCGCTAGGGTGCCGCATGTGATGGCCGCCTCACAAGGCCCGAAAGGGCAAGTTGTGCGGGGAAGGACCTTAAGTCTTCACGGCGGTAAGGATAGCACGGATTGCGTTTGATCAATGTGGGCTTTTCGCGATACGAAACACAGTTGCGCGACAATTCCAACCGCGTTCAGCGAATTCGCAACACCCGCACAACAATTTGAGTCAGGGCACGATCTGGTCGACGGCGTCGGTGATCACCGCATCGAGTCCCCATTCCAGCAATTGCGCCGCCCGCGCCGGATCGTTGACGGTGTAGGCCAGCACGCGCAGGCCGGCCGCATGCGCGGTCGCGATCACGCCGGCATCCAGTTCACGATGGTTGGCATCGAGCGCGACGCAGCCGAGCCGGCGCACGCGCTCTAGCCAGTTGCCGGGCAGCTGGTCCAGCAGCAACGCGCGCGGCAGGTCTGGCGCGGCGCGCGCCGCGGCGGCAAGCGCCTCTTCCGAAAACGAGGACAGCAGCGGCGGCACCTCGGCGTGGGCCCACAGCGACTGGGCATCGAGCGCCACGGCGGCGCCAGTGCGCGCCTCGGTGCCGGGCACGGGCTTGATCTCGATATTGACCAGGAAGCCGTTGGCGCGCGTGTAGCGCGCGATCGCCGCCAGCGTCGGCACCGGCTCGCCGGCAAAGGCCGGGCCGTGCCAGCTGCCGGCGTCGAGCAGCGCCAGTTCGCCCAGCGTCAGCGCATCCACCCTGCCCTGGCCGCTGGTGGTGCGGTCCAGGGTGGCGTCGTGCATCAGCACCGGCTTGCCGTCGGCCGACAGCTTCACGTCGAACTCGAACATGCGGTAGCCAAAGCCCGCGCCGTGGCGGAACGCCGCCAGCGTGTTCTCCGGCGCCAGCTTGCCGGCGCCGCGGTGCGCGATATGGCTGGGATAGCGCCAGGCGCTGTCAGTTGCAGTGTTCATGTCAGGCCTCGATGCGCTTGCCGGTGTCCGGCGCAAAGAAATGCAGGTGCTCGGCCGACGAGGTCACCGGCAGGCGGTCGCCGGCGCGCACGCGCGCATGGCTGTCGAGCCGCACCACCACGGCCTGCCCGCCGAGCGAGCCATAGGCGAAGGAGTCCGCGCCCAGCGCCTCGACCACGCGCACATCGACTTCGGCGATCGCCTCATGCACGGCGCACGGCTCGATATGCTCCGGCCGCAGCCCCAGCAGCGCCTGCTCAGGCAGGTGCAGCCCCATCGGCAGGTGACCGAGCGTGGCATTGGCGGCTGCGCCCTCCTTCGCCACCACGCGCATCTGCGCGCCAGTGTCGCCGCCGGCGTTGCGTGCCACCGGGATCAGGTTCATCGGCGGCGAGCCGATAAAACCGGCCACGAAGGTGCTGGCCGGCCGTGCGTAGACTTCCAGCGGCGTACCGATCTGCTCGACCCGCCCCGCATTGAGCACCATCATGCGGTCGGCGAGCGTCATGGCTTCGACCTGGTCGTGGGTCACATAGAGGCTGGTGGTGCCCAGCCGCCGGTGCAGCTCCTTCAGTTCCAGCCGCATCTGCACGCGCAGCTTGGCGTCGAGGTTGGACAGCGGCTCGTCGAACAGGAACACCGCCGGCTCGCGCACGATGGCGCGGCCCATGGCGACGCGCTGGCGCTGCCCGCCGGAGAGCTGGCGCGGCTTGCGCTCGAGCAGCGGCGCGAGCTCGAGAATGCCGGCGGCGTGGTTGACGCGCTGCGCGATCTCGGCCTTGGCCATGCCGCGGATTTTCAGCCCGTAGGCCATGTTGTCGTACACGCTCATATGCGGATAGAGCGCGTAGTTCTGGAACACCATGGCGATGTCGCGCTCGGCCGGCTCCAGCTGGTTGACCACCTTGTCGCCGATATGGATCTCACCCCCGGTGATGGTTTCCAGCCCCGCCACCATGCGCAGCAGCGTGGACTTGCCGCAGCCCGAGGGCCCCACGATGACGATGAACTCGCCGTCGGCGATCTCCATGTCGATGCCATGCACGACCTGGGCGCCGCCGGCGTAGGTTTTCTGAACGTTGCGTAGTGACAGTTTTGCCATTGTGTTCCGCTTATTTCTCGGTTTCGACCAGGCCCTTGACGAACCACTTCTGCATCAGCACCACCACCACCGCGGGCGGGATCATCGCCAGCATCACCGTGGCCATCACCAGGTTCCAGTCGGTGGCGGCGTCGCCCGAGCGCGAGATCATCTGCGTCACGCCCACCACCACCGGCGTCATCGACTTCTGCGTGGTGATCAAGAGCGGCCACAGGTACTGGTTCCAGCCGTAGATGAACTGGATCACGAACAGCGCGGCGATGCTGGTGCGCGACAGCGGCAGCACCACGTCCCAGAAAAAACGCAGCGGCCCGGCGCCGTCGATGCGCGCCGCTTCGGCGAGTTCATCGGGAATGGTCAGGAAGAACTGGCGGAACAGGAAGGTCGCGGTCGCCGACGCGATGATCGGAATCGTCAGCCCGAAGTAGCTGTCGAGCAGCCCGAGGTCCGACACCACCTTGTAGGTCGGCAGGATGCGCACCTCCACCGGCAGCATCAGCGTGATGAAGATCAGCCAGAAGAAGGTCTTGCGCAACGGAAACCTGAAATAGACGATGGCAAAGGCCGAGATGATCGAGATCGCGATCTTGCCCAGCGCGATGCCGAGCGCCATGATCAGGCTGTTCTTCATCATGGTCGAGACCGGCGACGCGGCCTCGCCCACGCCCTGGAACAGCACGGTGCGATAGTTGTCGATCAGGTGGCTGCCGGGGATCAGCGTCATCGGCGCGTCCAGCACTTCTTCAGCGGTCAGCGTCGACGCGACGAAGGTCAGGTACACCGGAAACACCACGATCACGATGCCGAGGATCAGCACCGCGTGGGTCAGGAAATCAAGGAAAGGACGTCGTTCTACCATGGCTGCCCCCGTCAGTCCTGGACCTTGCGTTCCACGTAGCGGAACTGCACCACGGTCAGCGCGATCACGATCACCATCAGCACCACCGACTGCGCGGCCGAGCCACCGATATCCATGCCGCGGAAGCCGTCATGGAAGACCTTGTAGACCAGCGTGTTGGTCGAGTTGAACGGCCCGCCGTGCGTGACCGCGTCGATGATGGCGAAGGTGTCGAAGAACGCGTAGACCACGTTGATCACCATCAGGAAGAAGGTGGTCGGCGACAGCAGCGGGAACACGATCGACCAGAAGCGGCGCCACGGCCCCGCGCCGTCGATGGCGGCGGCCTCGATCAGCGAGCGCGGGATGCTTTGCAGCCCCGCCAGGAAGAACAGGAAGTTGTAGCTGATCTGCTTCCAGGCCGCGGCCAGCACCACCAGCAGCAGGGCCTGGTTGCCATTGAGCAGGAAGTTCCATTCGAGGCCGAGCTTGCGCAGCGCAAACGACACCACGCCCAGGGTCGGGTTGAACATGAACATCCACAGCACGCCCGCCACCGCCGGCGCCACCGCATACGGCCAGATCAGCAGGGTCTTGTAGCCCACCGCGCCGCGGATCACGCGGTCGGCAAAATAGGCCAGCGCCAGCGCGGTGGTCAGCCCGACCACGGTCACGCCCACGGCAAAGATGGCGGTGACCTGGAACGACTCGACATAGAGCGGGTCGTTCCACAGCATGCGGAAGTTGTCCAGGCCGACGAACTCCAGGTTGATGCCGAAGGCATCCTGCTGCAGCATCGACTGGTACAAGGCCTGCCCGGCGGGCAGGAAAAAGAAGATCAGCGTGATCGCGATCTGCGGCAATACCAGCAGATACGGCAGCCACGGCGAACGGAACACGACGCGTTTTTCCATGAACGGATTCCGGCGGATGCCGCGGATGGCGGCATCGGACTAGGTACGGAGTAGGTACAAAGCGGCGGACGGCACCGATCGGTGCCGGCCACAAAGCAAGCGGGCGGAGGTTTCGCCGCCGCCCGCCTGTCACGTCAGCCTGCTGGCAAGACCCGGCGCCTTATTCGCGCGCGGTTTTCTGGAAGCGCTCCAGCAAGTCGTTGCCCCGTGCCACCGCCGAGTCCAGCGCCGCCTTGGGCTCCTTCTTGCCAGCCCAGACGGCTTCCAGCTCTTCGTCGACCACGGTGCGGATCTGCACCATGTTGCCCAGGCGCACGCCACGCGACTTGTCGGTGGTCTTGACCACCATCTGCTGCACCGAGACGTCGGCCCCCGGGTTCTTGTCGTAGTAGCCCGACTTCTTCGTCATCTCGTAGGCGGCCATGGTCACCGGCAGGTAGCCGGTGGCCTGGTGCCAGTCGGACTGGATTTCCGGGCGCGACAGGAAATTGAAGAACTTGGCGACGCCCTTGTACTCTTCAGGCTTCTTGCCGCCCATCACCCACAACGACGCGCCGCCAATGATGGTGTTCTGCGGCGCGCCCGGCACGTCCGGGTAGTACGGCAGCTGCGCCACTGCGAACGCGAACTTGGCGTTCTTGCGGATATTGGCCAGCGACGCCGACGAACCGGTGAACATGGCGCACTCGCCGTTGTAGAACTTGGCCTGCGATTCGGCCTTGCGCCCGCCATAGCTGAAGTAGCCCTTCTTCACCATGTCCTGCAGGTTGCTGATGTGCTTGACGTGCAGCGGGCTGTTGAAGACCAGGCGCGTATCGGTGCCGCCGAAGCCGTTGTTCTTGGTGGCGTACAGCGTGTTGTGCCAGGCCGAGAAGCTTTCCAGATGGACCCAGCCCTGCCAGTCGGTGGTATAGGCGCAGTTGGTGCCCGAGGCCTTGAGCTTGGCCGAGTACTGCATCACCTCGGGCCAGGTCTTGGGCGGCTTTTCCGGATCCAGGCCGGCTTTCTTGAAGGCGTCCTTGTTGTAGTAGAACACCGTGGTCGAGCTGTTGAACGGGAACGACAGCATCTCGCCCTTGGACGAGGTGTAGTAGCCGGCCACGGCCGGGATGTAGGCCTTCTGGTCGAACTTCTCGCCGGCGTCCTTCATCACCGTCGACACCGGCTTGATCGCGCCCTTGGCGCTCATCATGGTGGCGGTGCCGACCTCGAACACCTGCAGGATCGCCGGCGCGCCGCCGGCGCGGAAGGCGGCGATGCCCGCCGCCATGGTCTCGTCGTAATTGCCCTTGTTGACCGGCACCACCTTGTATTCGGACTGGCTGGCGTTGAACTTGTTGGCGATCTCGTTCACCTTGTCGTTCAGCGCGCCCTGCATGGCGTGCCACCACTGGATTTCAACGGCGGCGTGCGCGCTGCCGGCCCCGCTCAGGGCGGCCAGCGCGGCGAGTTTGAGCACGGTACGGGATACGGACATCGAGGCTCTCCTTGGTCTGTCTTGTTGCGGTCAGTCGAAAATCCGACAGCATGTGATTTTTTTGTGACAGCGGCATGTTACGCCGGTCGCACGCGCGCAAGCAAATCAGCAGATTCACCAGTATGGCCCGGCCGCGGCTTTTTGCAGTGCAATAAACGAATTTGGCCGCAGATCCACGGTTACAATGGCCCGCCATGCAATCCCTGAACAACCTCTCTAATGCGGCGCTGCGCAACGTGCGCGGCGTGCTGACCGACATCGACGGCACCCTGACCACCGACGGCCGGCTGCCGGCCTCGACCTATCTGGCTCTCGACGGCCTGCGCCGGGCCGGCCTGCATGTGATTCCGGTGACCGGGCGCTGCATCGCCTGGGCCGAGATCCTGACGCGGCTGTGGCCGGTCGATGCCATCATCGGCGAAAACGGCGCGTTCTATTCTCACCTGCACAACGGCCGGCTGCGGACGCGCTTTCTCGACGACGCCGCCACGCGCGCGCGCAACCTGGAGCGCATCCACGCACTGGGCCAGCGCATCCTGCGCGAGGTGCCCGGCTGCGCGCTGGCTTCCGACCAGGCCTGGCATGCCGCCGACCTGGCCATCGACCATGCCGAGGACGTGGTGCCGCTGCCCGAGTACGCCGTCGCGCGCATTGCTGCGCTGATGCGCGAGGCCGGCATGACCGCCACCGTCAGTTCCATCCATGTCAACGGCTGGTTCGGCCAGCATGACAAGCTGTCGATGAGCAAGCTGTGCGTGGCCGAGCTGCTCGACGAGGACGTCGACGCGCGGCGCGACCAGTGGCTGTTTATCGGCGACTCGGCCAATGATGCGTCGATGTTTGCGCATTTCCCGCTGTCGGTGGGCGTGGCCAATGTGCGCGATATCCTGCCGCAATTGCCGGTGCCGCCGGCGTACATCACCGCCGCCGCGGGCGGCGAGGGTTTTGCGGAGATGGCGCAGCGGCTGATAGAAGCGCGCGGCTAGTGCCGCGGCATTTGCAAAGGGAAGGTTTGCTCCCCTCTCCCGCGTGCGGGAGAGGGAGCAAACAACGGGAGTCAACCCGGGCCCTGGTGCCCTGCCCTGCTT
>JABFVP010000366.1 GCA_013362725.1 Cupriavidus sp. | reverse complement strand
AGAAGCCCGCCTCCTGCAGCAGCTTGCGGAACGGCGCCGGATCGGGGCGGTTGAAGACGATGCCAAGCCGGGTCATCTCCGCCTGCGCTTCGACGTCGACCCGCGCGACGTCCTCGCGCTGCTTCAGCGCCGCGGCAGCGAAGCGCGTCGTCAGCGAAGCCTGCACCTCGCGCGGCAGTGCCTGGAATTTTTTGGCATTGCCGAAGATGAAGTGGCCGTCCCAGGTATGCGCCGTCATCGAGCAGAACTTTTGCACTTCATACAGCTTGCCGCTGCGGATCAGCGACAGGGGCGTCTCCTGGCCATCCACCACGCGCGTCTGCAGCGCCGAATAGAGATCGGCGAACGGAATCACCGTCGGCGCCGCGCCCAGCATCCTGAACATCGACACCCACAACGGAATCGCCGGCACGCGGATCTTGAACCCCTTCAGGTCCGCCGGCGTGTTCACCGGCCGGGTAGCGGAGGTGATATTGCGATAGCCGTTGTCCAGGCACTTCTCGAACACGTGCAGGTTCACCTTGACCAGCGCGTTGCGCACATAGGCTCCCAGTCCGCCATCCATCGCGGCCCACACCGTGGTGTAGTCCTTGAAGGCAAAGGCCACGCCGTTGATGCTGGCGGCCGGCACGCGTGTCTGCAAATTGGTGCTGGCGGTCGACATGAAGTCGATGGCGCCGGCCAGGACCTGGGACACCATGTCTGGCTCGCTGCCGAGCTGACCGTTGGGGTAGACCTGCAGGTCCACCTTGCCGCCGGTGTCGCGGCGAATGGCCTCGGCGGCCTCCCTGATGCGCAGCGTGCCCGGATGGTCGGCGGGAAAGGCCGTGCCATACCTGAGCTTGATCGTGGCGTTCTGGGCGAACGCTTTGCGCCCGGGCAATGCCAGCGCCAGTCCGCTGGCAGCGAGTGCGCCGAACTGCCGGCGAGTCAGCCGATTAACCATGATTTGCTTGTCTCCTGTTGTTCAAGTTGTCGGTGAAGGACATGAGTGCCGCGGCGCCGCGCTCGCGCAGTACCGTCAGGTGGGCTGCCAGCCGGAGCTGGAACGGCTTTGGCCACGGTGCGTCGCCAAAGATGGCACCATGCGCCAGGACCTGGCGTATGGCATCCGTATCGCCGTGCGCGCCGCGCAACGCCGCGGCAAGCGGCGGCGCGCCGGGATCGCAGGCGGTCAGCGGCCCGCCGTGCTCGTTGGTGTCGCAGCGCAGATAGTGAAGCCACAGCGCCAGCGCCCGCTCCAGGCATGGCCGCTCGACGCCGGCGGCGAGGCTTTCGCGCAAGGCCGGCAGCCAGCGCACCGGCACTTTCTGCGTGCCATCCGTCGCGAT
This sequence comes from Cupriavidus sp., assembly GCA_013362725.1. Taxonomy (GTDB): domain Bacteria; phylum Pseudomonadota; class Gammaproteobacteria; order Burkholderiales; family Burkholderiaceae; genus Cupriavidus. Next base: position 8,431 of record JABFVP010000366.1, on the reverse strand, counting down.
CTGCGCGGTGTGATGCGCGATGGCGCCATTGCGCAGGCGGCACAGCAGCGCATTGCCGTAGCGGGCGGTGTCATACCCCGGCGGGGCGGCAACGGTGGCGTGCAGGTCCGCCATCACCCCGCGCGCGAACGTGCCAAGGACCGTATCGGCCATCGCCTGGGCCACGGTTTCGATGCCGAGCAACTGTGCGGCATAGGCGATCGCCGAATGGGTGCCGTTCAGCATGCGCAGTTTCATGGCCTGAAACGGCCGGACATCGCCCGTCAGCAGCGCGCCGCCGGCTTCCCAGGCGGGCCGCGGTCCGGCAAAGCGGTCTTCGATCACCCACTGCGTGAACGGCTCGCACACAATGGCGGCTTCATCGCGCAAGCCAAGGCGCTGCTGCGCAAAGGTCAGCGACGCCGGCGTGGCGGCGGGCACGATGCGGTCAACCATGGTGTTGGGCAGTGCAACCTCGTCGCGGATGCGCCGGGCCAGCGCCGGGTCCAGCTGCGACGCATACTGCATCAGCAGCCTGCGCAAGGTGTCGCCGTTGTCGGCCATGTTGTCGCAGCAGACAATGCTCAGCGGCGCGCCGGACGGCCGGTGGCGTATCCCTGCCGCCAGCACGCCGAGCGTGCTGCGCGGCGCGTCGGGGTGGGCCAGGTCGTGCCGGATGTCCGGATGCTGGAGGTCGAGGTCGGACGTCGATGGATGCCGGTAGTAGCCCTTTTCAGTGACCGTGCAGGTCACGACCGACGCCGCGGGATCGGCAATGGCGCCGGTCACCTGTGCCAGCGCATGCGGTGCATAGAGGGCTTGCACCAGGGCGCCGACGATGCGCGCCGCCGCCTCGCTACCCTGGCGCTCGATGACCGCGTACAGGAAATCCTGTGCGGCCAGCGCGCGCGCCATGCGCGGATCCCGCAAGCTGACGCCGACGATGCCCCAGCGCCGGTCTCCATCCTGTAGTGCTGCCTCGGTGTAAAGCGCCTGGTGGGCGCGGTGGAAGGCGCCCAGGCCCAGATGCACCACGCCGCGCGACAAGCGGCTGCGATCGTATCCGGGCTGGCGCACCTCGGCCCGGGCGCGGCAACAAGTGCGTTGCGTCAGCCTCATGGGCAGTACCTCGGCGGGTCTGTTGACAGCAGCATCGTGCGCGCATCCGGCGTTGTTTTCGATGCTCCGAAGTTTGCACGCAGCCGTGGTGTCCAACGTGCGGTGCTTTCGCGATTCACTACGGCAAACGCTGCATTTGATTGCGGAATCGGCCGTACTCCGCCGCAATCGGCCCGCAGTACTCTGGCCGCATCCACACCGATGCAGGCGTTGCGCAACAGGCGGCGACATCGGGCTACGACAACGACGATCCGGCCGGAGACACCCATTGAAGATCGAACAGATAAAAACCATCGTCACCTGCCCCGGGCGCAACTTCGTGACGGTCAAGGTGATCACCGACGCAGGCGTGTACGGACTGGGCGACGCCACGCTCAATGGCCGCGAGCTGGCGGTGCGTGCGTACCTTGACGAGCATGTGATCCCGTGCATGATCGGCCGCGATCCGCGCAGGATCGAAGACATCTGGCAATACCTCTACCGCGGCGCTTACTGGCGGCGCGGGCCGGTGACGATGACCGCCATCGCCGCCATCGACATGGCGCTGTGGGACATCCTCGGCAAGCTGGCCGGCATGCCGGTGTTCCAGCTGCTGGGCGGGCGCAGCCGCCATGGCCTGATGGTGTATGGCCACGCCAATGGACGCGACCATGCGGAAGCCGTCGACGCGGTGCATCGCCATATCGAGCAAGGCTACAAGGCGATCCGCGTGCAGTCGGGCGTGCCGGGCTTGTCCAAGGTGTATGGCGTGGGCACGCAACCCGGCCACTATGAACCGGCGCAGAAGGGCCTGCCGCCGGAAGAGCCCTGGGACACCGCGTTGTACCTGCGCCATACGCCGGAACTGTTTCGCAAGGTGCGCGAGGCCGTCGGCTTCGGCCCCCACCTGCTGCACGATGCGCACCACCGGCTGACGCCGATCGAAGCGGCTGCCCTGGGCAAGGCGCTGGAGCCGTTCAGCCTGTTCTGGCTCGAAGATCCAACGCCGGCCGAAAACCAGGAGGCGTTCCGGCTGATCCGCCAGCACACCACCACCCCGCTTGCCGTCGGTGAAATCTTCAATTCCCTGTGGGACTGCAAGGACCTGATCGGCCATCAGCTGATCGACTACATCCGCACCACCATCGTCCACGCCGGCGGCATCACGCATGTGCGCCGCATCGCGGACTTCGCCGCGATCCACCAGGTGCGCACCGGCTTCCACGGCGCCACCGACTTGTCACCGGTATGCATGGCGGCGGCGGTCAACTTCGGGTTGTGGGCGCCGAACTTCGGCATCCAGGAGCTGATGCCGCATGGCGCGCTGATCGACGAGGTGTTTCCGCACAACTACCGGCTGGAGGACGGCCACCTGGTGATGGACGACGTGCCCGGCCTTGGCGTCGACATCGATGAGACATTGGCAGCGCGGTATCCGTACGAGCGTGCCTACCTGCCGGTGGCGCGGCTGCGCGATGGCGCGATGTGGAACTGGTAGCCGCCCGCGCCAGTTGACCGGAACAAGGAGCGAGCATGCTGAGCATCGTCGTCGAACAACCGCACCGCATGGTGGTGCGCGAGCGGCCCATTCCATGCCCTGCCGAAGGCGAGGTGCGCGTGCGCGTCCGCCTCGCCGGCATCTGCGGTTCGGACCTGCATATCTTCCATGGCAAGAATCCGTTCGCGACGTATCCGCGCGTGATCGGGCATGAGTTCGTCGGCCATATCGATGCGGTCGGCGCGGGCGTCGGCAACGATCGCATCGGCGAACGGGTGGTGGTGGATCCCGTGGTCAGTTGCGGCCAGTGCCATGCCTGCCGCATCGGCCGGCACAATGTCTGCCAGCGGCTCCAGGTGATCGGCGTGCACCGCGATGGCGGCTTCAGCCAATTTGCCTGCGTGCCGGCACGTAACGCCTACACGGTGCCCGACGCCATGCCGACCGCCAGTGCCGCGGTGATCGAGCCGTTTGCCGTGGCGGCCAATGCCACCCAACGCACCGGCGTGCTGCCTGCCGACGTGGCCCTGGTCTACGGCGCCGGGCCGGTCGGCCTGAACCTGCTGCAGGTGCTCAAGCGCGTGTATGGCGTGCGCACCTTCATCACCGACCGTGTCGATGAACGGCTGGCATTGGCACGCGGCTGCGGCGCGCAGGAAGACGAAATCATCAACACCGCGCGCGAGCCGCTGGCGCGCGCCCTTGAACGGCGCGGCGTGGCTGGCGGGCCGACGCTGATCTACGATGCGGTCTGCCATCCCGCCATCCTGGAGGAAGCCGTGGCCATGGCCGCGCCGGCCGGCCGCATCGGCGTGCTCGGCTTTTCCGCGACGCCGTCTGCCGTGCCGCAGCAGGCGCTGACCGGCAAGGAACTGACGCTGTACGCGTCGCGCCTGAACTGCGCGATGTTCCCCACCGTGATCGACTGGATCACGCTCGGGCTGGTGGATCCGGGCCGTATCGTCACGCACCAGATCAACTTCCGCGACGTGGCCGGCGCCTTCGACCTCGCCGAAAGCCATCCGCGCGCCTGCTGCAAGGTGCTGCTCGACCTGGGCGAGGACGCCTGACATGCGTGCAACCTTCGACATCGTCGCGCTGGGCGAGCCCATGGTCGAGTTCAACCACGCCGGCCCGCGCGATTCGCGCACCTATGTGCAAGGCTTTGGCGGCGACACCTCCAACGCCATCATCGCCGCGGCTCGCCAGGGTGCGCGGTGCGCCTACCTGACCAGGGTAGGCGACGATGAATTCGGCCGCATGTGCGTGTATCTGTTGCGCACCGAGCGCGTCGACACCAGCGGCGTGGTCATCGACGGCTCGGCGCCTACCGGCCTCTACTTCGTCCATCACGGGCCGGATGGCCACACCTTCACTTATCGGCGCTCGGGTTCCGCCGCGAGCCGGATGCAGCCCGCCGACCTGCCGGTCGCATTGCTGGAACGAGCCACTTGGCTCCACGTCTCGGGCATCACCCAGGCCATCAGCGCGTCTGCAGCGCGCACCGTGCGCGAGGCCGTCCGCATCGCCCGCCAGGCCGGCACCAAGGTGTCCTACGATCCCAACTTGCGCCTCAAGCTCTGGCCCCTGGAGCGCGCCCGCGGGGTCATCCTCGCAACCCTCTCCCTGTGCGACCTGTTCCTGCCCAGCCTTGACGACGTGCGCCAGCTTGCCGGCATCGACGATCCCGAAGGCATCGTCGACTGGTGCCACCGGATGGGCGCGCCGCATGTGGTCTTGAAGCTGGGCAGCCAGGGCTGCCTGGTATCCGTCGGCGGACAGCTGACCGCCGTGGCGCCCTTTCGGGTCGACGCGGTCGACGCGACCGGCGCAGGCGACTGCTTCGACGGCACTTATCTCGCGCGGCTGGTAGCCGGGGATGATGCCGTGTCCGCTGCCCGATGGGCGGCGGTCGCAGCCGCGCTGGCCACCACCGGTCAGGGCGCCGTGGCACCTCTGCCGGGGACGCAGGCGGTCTGGAATGCGCTGAAAGCGCAATCTTGACGGTGGCAACGCCGCGACAATCACGCTGACTTCGCGGCCGCTCGCGAATGAAATCCGTCGATTCAGCCCATGGGCCTGGAACGACGCCTGGTGGTGGCCTATACCTGTCGCATGCCAACCTTCCTGATGACGAGGTATCCCATGCACCACGCTTTCCCGCCCAACGATCCCAACGCCATGGCCTACTGGCGCGCGCGCCGCATGGTGCGTGCCCTGCGCGGCTGGTATATACACCTGCTGGTCTACGCCGTGGTCAATGCGTGGCTGTGGTTCCGCTTCTTCTACTTCCCGTCGCCGCCATGGTCCCACTACGCCACCACGGGCTGGCCGTGGCCGCTCACCACCACGCTGGCCTGGGGCCTGGGACTGGCCCTGCACGGATTGCTGGTCTGGACGCGGCTGTCGCGCCGCGGACGTGACTGGGAGCAGCGCAAAATCCAGGAATTCATGGACCGGCACTGACTGGATCGCTGGCCGCCGGCGCAACCCGGCGGCTGGCTTACATCTGCCGGAACCGATGCATGTAGGCGCGCGACACCGGCAGCTCGGCATCGCTGTCGCGCATCCTGACAAAGAGCCGGCCCGAGTCGTCGCGCCGCGTGCCGGCCACGTATTCCATATTGACGATGGACGAGCGGTGGATCTGCCAGAACATCTCCGGGTCCAGGCCGGCCATCAGTTCCGCCAGCGGCGTGCGGATCAGGTGCTCGCCATCCCGGGTATGCACCACCACGTACTTGTCGTCGCTCTGGAAGTACATCACCTCCTGGATCGGCACGTGGCTGGTGGTATTGCCGCGGCTGGCGCGGACCCATCGCAATTGCCCGCCGCCTTCCGCCCGTGGCTGGGCGCGGGTCAGCTGGTTCAGCAGCTGCGCCAGTTCGGGCAAGGGCGCCGCTTCCTGCAACGCCTTGCGCAAGCGCTCGATGGTGCGGCCGAGCCGTTCCTCGCTGACCGGCTTGACCAGGTAGTCAACCGCCGCGCGCTCGAAGGCATCGAGCGCAAATTCGTCATAGGCCGTGACGAACACCAGCCGTGTATCGGTCTCGATGCCCTGCGCCACTTCCAGCCCGGACAGGCCTGGCATCTTGATATCGAGAAAGGCGACGCTCGGCGACAACCGTGCGATGGCTTCGGCGGCCTCGATGCCGTTGGTCGCCTCGGCAACGATCTGCAACTCCGGCCACAGGCGCTGCAGCTTGCCACGCAGGTACGCACGCAGGTGCTCTTCGTCATCGGCGATCAGGGCGGTTGGCGTCATCGGGCGTCTCCGGTTCAGGATGCAGGTGGCAGCGGCAGATCGATAAGCACCGCGGTGCCGGGCGAGCGCTCTTCGATTCTGACGTGGGCATCGCCGTCATACAGCACCGCCAGCCGTTCGCGCAGGTTCGACAGGCCGACCCCGGCGCCCGCCGACGGCCGGAACCCCATGCCATCGTCCTCGATCGTCGCCAGCATGCGCGCGCCGCGCCGCTCCAGCCGGACCAGCAGCCGCCCGCCTTCGATCTTCGGCTCCAGGCCATGCTTGACCGCATTCTCGACCACCGGCTGCAGCAGCATCGGCGCCAGCGGCATCGTTTCGAGTTCCGGATCGACATCGACCGTGTAATGCAGCCGCTCGCCCATGCGGATGCGGATCAGTGCCAGATAGTCGCGCAGCAGCTTCGCCTCCTGCGCCACCGTGCCTTGCGTCGCGCGGCTGGCGGCGAGCGAGGCGCGCAGGTAGGCGATGAAATGCTCCAGCATCATCGTGGCCCTCTGCGGCGCGGGCTCGATCAGGCTGACCACATTGGCCAGCGTATTGAACAGGAAGTGCGGCTCGATCTGGGCCTGCAACAGCTTCATGCGGGCCTCGACCAGCTGCTTCTCCGTCGACAGCGTGCGCACCTGTTCCTGCGCCATGTATTCGGCAATCTTGCGCTCTTCCCACCGCCGCCCAAGCAGGCCCACACGGCCCCAGGTCATGATGCCGTGCACCGCCAGGCCAATGCCCCAACCCATCAGCGGGCCACCCGCCCAGGGCCGGTGCGACGCGCCCATCAGATGGAAGCCGATCAGCATCGCGTTCACCACCACGTAGACCAGGGCGTGCAGGTAGAAGAAGCGCAGCGCGCGCACGCGGTGGCGGGCTTCTTCGTAGGCACGCTGCTCGGGGGCGGCGCGCCAGAGGCGGGAGTGGGGGAAAGGCACGGGCGGTGGTTGGAGGACTGCAATTGGGCGCAGGTTACCACCGGGCTGAGGAGGGCTGATATGCGGGTGCCGGTAATCGACGGGATGGCGGCGTGAAACGACGGAAAACAGGCGTCAATTGCCCGCGTGCGGGTGGGCCGCCCCTGTGACAACGCCTCGGACACCGCCAAAAACAAAACGGGCCACGCAATGCGTAGCCCGTTCTTCAATTCTGGTGCCGGCTGCAGGACTCGAACCCGCCACCTGATGATTACAAATCAACTGCTCTACCTTATGAGCTACTCCGGCATGTCTGGTGCAGACCGCGATTCTACTGCATTGCGGTCGGCTTTGGGATGGCTTACTTCACCACTTTCAGTGCAGGCTTCTTGCCGCCGATGCGGGGCACCGGGGGCGGCGTGTCGTCGTCGCCGGGGCCGGTGTCGCTGGTGGTTGCCGGGGTTTCGGCTTCGACCGGAGCGAGCTTGGGCGGCGGGTTGTTTTCACGCTCGGTGGCGGCCTGGGTTTCCGGCAGGCTGCGTTCGACCGGGAAGGCCATGCCCTGTCCGTTCTCGCGCGCGTAGATCGCCAGCACGTTCTCGACGGGCACGTCGATCTTGCGCGAGACACCGCCAAAGCGTGCGCTGAAGGTGATCCACTCGTTGCCCATGTCCAGGCCGCTGGTGGCGTCGAAGCTGACGTTCAGCACGATTTCGTTGTTCTTGACGAACTCGCGCGGCACGTTGGTGTTGGCGTCGACGAAGACGGCGATGTACGGCGTGAAGCCGTTGTCCGTGCACCATTCGTAGATGGCGCGGATCAGGTAGGGCTTGGTGGAGGTTTCAGGCATTGTGCTTCCAATGGCGCCGCGATGGCCCGAGGGCGGGTGCCGTCGGGCCGGTGCCGGTTAGCGGCGCATCACCTTTTCGGACGGGGTCAGCGCTTCAATGTACGCGGGACGGCTGAAAATGCGTTCAGCATACTTCAGCAGCGGCGCGGCGTTCTTCGACAGCTCGATGCCGTAGTGGTCCAGGCGCCACAGCAGCGGCGCGATGGCGACGTCGAGCATCGAGAACTCTTCGCCCAGCATGTACTTGTTCTTGACGAAGATCGGCGCCAGCTGCGTCAGCCGGTCGCGGATCGCGGCGCGGGCGCGTTCGTGGTTCTTTTCCGCGGCCTTGCCCTTTTCGTTCTCCAGCGTGTAGACGTGGGTGAAGAGTTCCTTTTCGAAGTTGAACAGGAACAGGCGGGCGCGGGCGCGCTGCACCGGGTCGGCCGGCATCAGCTGCGGGTGCGGGAAGCGCTCGTCGATGTATTCGTTGATGATGTTCGACTCATACAGGATGAGGTCGCGCTCGACCAGGATGGGCACCTGGCCGTACGGGTTCATCACCGAAATATCTTCGGGCTTGTTGAACAGGTCGACGTCGCGGATTTCAAAATCCATGCCCTTTTCGAACAGGACAAGGCGGCAACGTTGGGAAAACGGGCAAGTCGTACCCGAATACAACACCATCATGGTTGGATTCCTTGGGCTTAGCCGGAACAGGGTCGGACAGTAAGGTCTGCCATTCTGCCAAAGTCGGCTATCGAAAAGCAAATAAGTGGCAAATGCGTCTCTTTTTACGACTCTCGCCCGAAAAAAAACCAGGGGCGGCGCTGCCTTTATCGCAGCGACCGCCC
>JABFVP010000301.1 GCA_013362725.1 Cupriavidus sp. | reverse complement strand
GCGCGCGGCAGCGGCACCAGCCAGGCCTTGCCGGGCAAACCCAGGCCATGGCGCAACGCCGCCAGGTAGCCGGCCAGCGGCATCGGCGCCGGGCCCACCAGCGCGAGCCGGCCGGAGCGCCAGGGCGCTGTGCCGCCCCACTCGGCGAGCAACGCCACGATGGCCTGCGCCACGTCGTCGACATGGACCGGCTGCACCGGCTGCCTGCCGCCGCCCGGCAGCGCCAGGCCGGGCAGCGTCGCCAGCGCGCAAAACAGCTGCGCACTGGTGCCGTCGACACCGAATACCAGCGATGGCTGCAAAACCACGGCGTCGATGCCGAGCCCGAGCAAGTGCTGGTCGGCCGTGCGCTTGCTGCGATGGAACTCGGTCAGCGCGTGTTCGTCGGCACCCAGCGCCGACATCTGCACCACCAGCAGCACGCCCTGGCGCAGGCAGGCATCGAACAGCGCCTGCGGCGCGGCGCGGTGCAGCACGTCGAAACGCTGCGTGGCGCTCTCGCGAAAGATGCCGACCAGGTTGACTACCGCATCGACATCGGCCAGCAACGGCGCCCAGTCCGCCGACGCAGTCATGCGCGCGAAATCGACGGCACGAAATTCGCTTGCCGTGCAGGCATGGCCGCCATGCGGCGCTTCGGGTGAACCGTGCGCGGGCACGTGCCGCACCCCCGCTATCACATGGAACCCTCCAGCCAGCATTGCGGCACAGGCATGCCGGCCGATAAAGCCGCTGGCGCCGAGCACCAGCACGCGGCGGATGCGGCCACGGTGCTGCGCCGGGCCGCGCTCTCGGGCACTTGCGCCAGCCTGTTGTCCACCGGCATGCTGGCTTGCGGCGGCAGCGTCGACTGCGGCAGCGCGTTCGCGCCCGTCAATGCCGTCAGCCATTGGATCTGGGGCGAACGGGCCATGCACGCCAGCCGGCCATCGGTGCGGCATACCGTGCTGGGCTACGTCATTCATCACGCGATGTCGGTGTTCTGGGCAGCGTTCTACGAAGGCGCGATGGCAGTGGGCGACGCCCATCGCACTGCCTGCTCCAGCGCCCGCCCCACCGCGCCGGCGCGCGTGCTCGGCGGCCTGGCGATTGCCGGCATCGCGTGTTTCGTCGACCTGAAGTGCACGCCCCAGCGCCTTACGCCCGGCTTCGAGCGCCGGCTGTCGCCTGGCATGCTGGCGCTGGTCTACGTCGCCTTCGGGCTGGCTTTGCCGCTGGGTGCGATGCTGCTGCAGCACGCCGGAAAGCGCGCCTGATTCCGGCCCCCGCCCACGGTCTTGGTCCGTGCTGCTGCACGCAGCGCCAGTAAATTTCACACGGCTCTCCCGCTTTTTACCGTTCCCGTCGCACCCGCGCGGATCCTTGCGCTGCGCCCGGCAACGCGCTGTATCAGCCGTGCAAGCTCCACGCCACCGCGCCCGGCCGGATGGTGGCAGCCGGGCATGATCGTTGCGGCCGCGAGCGCCCGGTCGGTCCGTCGGCTCCGCACCGCCTGACTCGACCGCTGCGACACGCCTGCCGCTCACCTCTACCGGAGAATCCACCATGTTCATGCACAACAAGCGACTGCAGTACACCGTACGCGTCTCGCGTCCCGACCCCGGCCTGGCCAACCTGCTGCTGGAGCAGTTCGGCGGCCCGCAGGGCGAGCTGGCCGCGGCCTGCCGCTACTTCACGCAGGCCCTGGCCGAGGAAGATCCCGGCCGCAAGGACATGCTGCTCGATATCGCCACGGAGGAACTGAGCCACCTGGAGGTGATCGGCTCGATCATCGCCATGTTAAACCGCGGCGCCAAGGGCGAGCTGGCCGAAGGCCTGGACCAGGAAGCCGAGCTCTACCGCTCGCTGCAAGGCGCGGGCAACGACAGCCACGTGACGCAGGTGCTGTTCGGCGGCGGGCCGGCGCTGGTCAATTCGGCGGGCGTGCCGTGGACGGCCGCCTATGTCGACACCATCGGCGAGCCCACCGCCGACCTGCGCTCCAACATCGCCGCCGAGGCGCGCGCCAAGATCATCTACGAGCGGCTGATGAACGTGACCGACGATCCCAGCGTGCAGGAGGCGCTGGGCTTCCTGATGACGCGCGAGATCTCGCACCAGAAGTCGTTCGAGAAGGCGCTGTATTCGATCACGCCCAACTTCCCGCCGGGCAAGATGCCGGGCGATCCGCAGTTCGCCAACGTCTACTTCAAGATGTCGCAGGGCGAGGCGATGCGCGGGCCATGGAACGCGGACCGCAACTTCGTCTTCGTCGAAAGCCCGACGCCCGCGGTGGATGGCGGCGATGGCACCGCCCAGGTCGACCTGCCCGCCGAGCAGCAGGACACGCTCGAGGCGTTCGCAACGCGCGGCGCGTCCGACCCGCAGAGCGATCCTGTGACCGGCGCCGAACTGGGATCGGGCGAGGCCGAAGCCGACGACCTGCAGCAGAACCCGCAGCCCTGACATGCGCGGCGGGTCCGGCACGCTATGGCCGAACTACGTCGGCACTACGTCGGCACTACGGCCGCCACGCCGTCAGCGTCATCGCCACCATCGCCACGTTCATGGCGACGATGATGCCGACGGCCAGCGTGGCCAGCACGAACATCGTGCGCGAATTGGCGTAGCGGCCCATCAGCCTGCGGTCGCTGGTAAAGCGCAGCAACGGGATCGCCGCGAACGGCAGCTGCAGACTCAGGATCACCTGGCTGACCAGCAGCAACTGCGCCATGCCGCGCTCGGCAAACAGGATGGCGACCACCAGCGCCGGCACGATCGCCACGCAGCGTGTCAGCAGGCGGCGCGCCCACGGCGGCAGCCGGGTGCGGATAAAGCCTTCCATCACCACCTGCCCCGCCAGCGTGGCGGTCACGGCCGAGCACTGCCCGGACGCCAGCAGCGCGACGCCAAACACCACGCTGGCCCAGGTGGCACCGGTGAGCGGACTGAGCAGGCGATAGGCGTCCTGGATCTCCGCCACATCGGTGCGGCCGGCCGCATGGAACACCCCGGCGGCGGTAACCAGGATCGCACTGTTGATGACAAAGGCAACCGCGAGCGCCGTGACCGTATCGAAGGCGATATAGCGCAGCGCGCGTTCGGTGCCCTGCCGGTCCGCGTGCGGCAGCCGCGTCTTGACCACGGCGGAGTGCAGGTACAGGTTGTGCGGCATCACCGTGGCGCCAATGATGCCGGTGGCGATATACAGCGCGCCGGTGTCGCCCAGCACCGCCATGCGCGGCACCAGGCCCGCGGCCAGGTCCGGCCACGCGGGCTGCGCCAGCGCCAGCATCAGCAGGAAGCAGCCCAGCACCAGCGCCACCATGCTGATGACGAAGACTTCCAGTCGCCGATAGCCGCGCTGCTGCAACACCAGCACCAGCAGCACGTCGAGCACCGTCAGCGCCACGCCCCACGGCAGCGGCAGCCCGAACAGCAGGTTCAGCGCAATCGCGGTGCCGATCACTTCGGCCAGGTCGGCGGCGCAGATCGCCACCTCGCACAGCACCCATTGCGACCATGCCGACAGCGGCGACGCGTGCCGGCGGCACGCCTGCGCCAGGTCCAGCCCGCTGACCAGGCCGAGGCGGCTGGCCATGACCTGCAGCAGCATGGCCATGGCGCTGGCCATCGCCACCACCCACAGCAGGCGATAGCCGTAGGCCGAGCCACCGGCAAGATCGGTGGCCCAGTTGCCGGGGTCCATATAGCCGACCGCGACCAGGTAGCCGGGTCCGGCAAAACGCGCGAAGTCGCGCCAGGCGTAGGCCGGCGGCGCGGCGGCCAGTTCGGGAGGCATCAGCGCACGGCCCGCGCCGCTACACCGGGGGCGGCAGCAGCCGCGCCAGCATGGAGGCGGCCCCCGCCGCGACGATGAACAGGCCCAGTGCCAGGCGCACGGGATGGCAGCGCCAGCGCCGCCAGAACCAGCCGTCTCGATCCATCGCCGTTCTCCCGGTGGGCCGGACCATTGCGGTGCCGGCAGACTGGCGCAGCGCAAGGATCGTTCCCGCGCGGGCATCCCGTGCACGCGCGGTCCGCGGCGCACGCGGTGCGCTGCGTGGTAATTCCGGCGCTGCGGCGTGCGAGCCCGTTTGCAAGCTTTACGCGCCGGTGCGACGCGCTGCAGCCGGCGCGGGAGTCATACGTCAGTCAGGCGCACCAGGGACGGCATTCGACCCCAGCTAGGCTTGTTCCTTCACCTGGCTCTCCAGCTCCACCAGCCGCTTCTTCAGCGCCCGCTCCTCCTGGAAGCGCGCGGTCTCGTCGCGGATCACCGCGACGATGCCGGTGATGGCGCCGGCGGCGTCCTTGAGCAGCGACACGGTGAAGGCAATCGACATCGCCTTGCCGTCCTTGTCGACCGCCGGCACCTTGAGCAGGTCATGGCCGTAGCGCGTGATGCCGGTGGCCATGGTCTTGTCGTAGCCCTCCCAGTGCCGCCCCCGCAGCCGCTCGGGGATGATCAGGTCCAGCGACTGGCCCATGGCCTCGGCCTGGCTGAAGCCGAACATGCGCTCGGCCGCCGGAGTCCACAGCGTGATGGCGCCCTTGGCGTCGGAGATGATGATGGCGTCGCCGATGGCGGACACCAGTTGCGCGTAGTCGATCTGCTCTGTCATGGTGATTCCCTCTCGTCATCTGCAAACGGCAGCGGCCGCAGCGCGCCGGTGCCATCAAGGTAGCGTGCCACATCGCCGCGCCACAAGCAAAAACGCCGGAGCCCGCGGTACGCGCGGCCCCGGCGTCGGCGCCGGCACGGGGTGCCGGCGGTCGGCGTCAGATCACCTGGGACTCGCGCAGGCGCTTGATGTCTTCCGCACCGTAGCCCAGGCCGGCCAGCACCTCTTCGCTATGCTCGCCCAGCAGCGGCGACCCGGTGATCTCCGGCTTCAGGTCGGAGAACTTGATCGGGCTGCCCACCGTCAGGTAGCTGCCGCGCTCCTTGTGCGGCACCTCGGTGATGCTGCCGCTGGCACGCAGCGACGGATCGTTGGCGATTTCCTTCATCGACAGCACCGGCGAGCAAGGGATGTCGAACTTGCGCAGGATGTCGACCGCCTCGTACTTGGTCTTGTCGGCCAGCCATTCCTCGATGGTGTTGAAGATATCGAAGATATGCGGCTGGCGCGCCTTGGGGGTGGCGTAGTTGGGATCGGAGATCCATTCCGGCTTGCCCAGCGCCTTGCAGATCGGCTCCCAGGCATGGCCCTGGATGGTGAAGTAAATGTAGGCATTGGGATCGGTCTCCCAGCCCTTGCACTTCAGCACCCAGCCCGGCTGGCCGCCGCCACCCGCGTTGCCGCCGCGCGGCACCACGTCGCTGAAGGTGCCGTGCGGGTACTGCGGGTACTCTTCCAGGTAGCCCAGGCGGTCCAGGCGCTGCTGGTCGCGCAGCTTGACGCGGCACAGGTTCAGCACCGCATCCTGCATCGACACCGCCACCTTCTGGCCCTTGCCGGTCTTGTCGCGGCCGATCAGCGCGGTCAGGATGCCGATCGCCAGGTGCATGCCGGTGTTGGAATCGCCCAGCGCCGCGGCGGAAACCGTGGGCGGGCCGTCCCAGAAGCCGGTGGTCGAGGCCGCGCCGCCGGCGCATTGCGCCACGTTCTCGTAGACCTTCAGGTCTTCATAGTGGTGGCCGTCGCTGAAGCCCTTGACCGAAGCCACGATCATCTTCGGGTTGAGCTCGTTGATGCGCTCCCACGAGAAACCCATGCGGTCCAGCGCGCCCGGGCCGAAGTTCTCGACCAGCACGTCGGACTCGCGGATCAGCTGCTCCAGGATCTTCTTGCCTTCCGGCTTCTTCGTGTCCAGCGTAAGCGAACGCTTGTTGCTGTTGAGCATGGTGAAGTACAGCGCGTCGACATCCGGGATGTCGCGCAACTGGGTACGCGTCACGTCGCCGGAGCCCGGGCGCTCGACCTTGATCACGTCGGCGCCGAACCATGCCAGCAGCTGGGTGCAGGCGGGACCCGCCTGGACGTGCGTGAAGTCGATGATCTTGATGCCGTTGAGTGGGAGGTTCACGTTCGTCTCCTATTGGATTAGGGGGTGAAATTCGGGTGATTACTTCTTGGCGGAGCTTTGCGGATTGAGGTTGGTCAGGCGGCCGCTTTCGGTGCCGGCTGCCGGATCGATGACGGCGTTGACCAGCGTCGGCCTGCCCGAGCGCAGTGCTTCGTTCACCGCGGCCTCGAGTTCCGCCGGCGTGGTGACGTTGGCGCCGACGCCTCCGAACGCTTCCATCATCTTGTCGTAGCGCGCACCCGGGACGAAGGTCGTGACCGCCGGGTCGGTGCCGCCGGTGGGGTTCTTGTCGATGCCCTTGTAGACGCCGTTGTTGTTGAAGATGACGATGCAGACCGGCAGGTTGTAGCGGCAGATGGTCTCGACTTCCATGCCCGAGAAGCCGAAGGCGCTGTCACCGCACAGCGCCAGCACCGGCTTGCCGGTCTCGACCGCCGCGGCCACCGCGTAGCCCATGCCCACGCCCATCACGCCCCAGGTGCCCACGTCCAGGCGCTTGCGCGGCTCGTACATGTCGATCACGGCGCGGGCGTAGTCGAGCGTGTTGGCGCCTTCGTTGACGAACGAGATGCCCGGGTTGGCCTTGACCACATCCTTCAGCACGGCCAGCGCGCCGTGGAAGTTCATCGGCGCGGCGTCCTTGGCCCTGGCCAGGGTCTCGGCCATCTTCGCCAGGTTGGTGTCCCGGCGGTCCGCCACCGCGTTCAGCCAGTCGGCGCCCGGCCTGGCGAAGTCATTGCCGATCTTGTCGAGCAGCGCCGTGACGCACGAGCCGATGTCGCCCACCACCGGCGCGGCGATGGCGACGTTGCTGTCCATCTCGGTCGGCGCGATGTCGACCTGGATGAACTGCTTGGGCTTGCCCCAGGTCTTGCCCTTGCCGTGCGACAGCAGCCAGTTCAGGCGGGCGCCGACCAGCAGCACCACGTCGGCCTCCGCCAGCACATAGGAGCGCGCCGCCGACACCGACTGCGGATGCGTATCGGGCAGCAGCCCCTTGGCCATCGACATCGGCAGGTACGGGATGCCGGTCTTCTCGACCAGCTTGCGCAGGTCCGCCTCGGCGCGTGCATACGCGGCGCCCTTGCCGATGAGGATCAGCGGACGCTTGGCGGTCTTCAGCAGCGCGACGGCGCGGTCGACCGATTCCGGTGCGGGCAGCTGGCGCGGCGCCGGGTCCACCACCTTGATCAGCGACTGCTTGCCCTTCTCGGCTTCCAGCGACTGGCCCAGCAGCTTGGCCGGCAGATCCAGGTACACGCCGCCCGGGCGGCCCGACACGGCGGCGCGGATGGCACGCGCAACGCCGACGCCGATATCCTCTGCGTGCAGCACGCGGAACGCAGCCTTGGCGTGCGGACGGGCGATGGCCAGCTGGTCCATCTCTTCGTAGTCACCCTGCTGCAGGTCGACGATCTCGCGCTCGCTCGAGCCGCTGATCAGGATCATCGGGAAGCAGTTGGTGGTGGCATGCGCCAGCGCCGTCAGCCCGTTCAGGAACCCCGGCGCCGAGACGGTCAGGCAAACGCCCGGCTTCTGCGTCAGGAAGCCCGCAATCGCCGCGGCGTTGCCGGCGTTCTGCTCGTGGCGGAAGCTGATGACGCGCATGCCGTTGGCCTGCGCCAGACGGGCCAGATCGGTGACCGGGATGCCGGGCAGGCCGTAGATGTTTTCGATGCCGTTCAGCTTCAGCGCGTCGATGACCAGATGAAAACCATCGGTTTGTGCCTGATGTTCTTCCGCGGCGTGACGCTGCAGCTCGTTTCCGACTTCTGCCATGGTTGCTTCCTTCTATGCAAATTGACTGGGGTGGGAATTTTTGTGACTCAGGCTGCCGCGGGGATGCTCTGGGCCCGCTTCGCTACGACTTCCAACATGCTTGGTCTCCTTTTGGACTTGTGTTCGTGATGCGCGGGCACTGTGCCCTGCGGCGGTCGGTGCCGGTTTGTTCGACCGGTCTTGATGACATACGGTATGTGATATATCAGAGAACGGCAAGCTATTTTCCAACTCTGCGGCAAACTTTCGTCAGTGCACCGCAGCAAACCTGATTGGATCTGCGCGCAAATCAGCGCAATCCGCCAATGCTCGACATTTATGCGCGTTTCGCACAGCTACTGGCTGTTACCGGCAGCCGCAACGCGTCGGTCACTGGAATTTCTTGATATATCACATACATCGTTTCTGGCGTGCGCCGAGGTGGCCGGCTGCGCCAGCGGAGCCGTCAGTTCGCTTCTTCCGGCTGCGAGGAACGGCCTGGCGCAAGCGCCTGGCCGTTACCGGCTTGCGTGCTTCACGCCCGCACAGCGCGGTCCAGCCTATTCAATGCGGCTGGCCGATGGGTTCGGCACCAGGCCGCCCTCGGTCACCGGAAGTGCCGACGCCGGGTGGCCGGTGATGAACCGCCTGCGCATGGGCGCCAGCACCAGCTTCGCCGACAGCCCCGCCGCGATCGTCACCACCGCTGCCACGGTGAATACCGCTTCCCAGCCCCCGCGTGCGGACAGGACCGAGGCCAGCGGCACCAGCATCGCCGCGGTTCCCTTGGCGGTGTACAGCGTGCCGGCGTTTGCCGCCGCGAACTTGCTGCCGAAGGTGTCCGCGCACAGCGCCGGAAAGATCGAGAAGATCTCGCCCCAGAACAGGAAGGTCAGCGCCGCGAAGAACATGAACCAGTACGGGTTGTGCCCTAGCTGCATCAGCCCCAGCAGCGCCAGACCCTCGCCGATGAAGATCACGAACATCGTGTTCTCGCGACCGAACCGGTCCGACAGGAAGCCGCACAGCGGACGCGTGAAGCCATTGCACAGGTTGTCGATCGACAGCGTCATCGTCAGCAGCGGCAAGGTCAGCCCCAGCAGCGTCACCGGCATCGACGCAAAGCCGTAGTCCTTGGCGATCGGCCCCAGTTGCGCCGTTGCCATGATGCCGCCCGCCGCCACCGCGACAAAGCTGGCATAGATCAGCCAGAACACCGGCGTCTTCACCATCTGTCCCGGCGTGTATTCGACCGGGTTGGTCAGCACCGCCTTCGCGGCGACCGCGCCCTTGGGCGCCTTGGGCTTCACCAGCAGCAGCGCCAGCGCGAAGATGCACACCCCTTGCAGGATGCCGAAGAACAGGAAGGCCTTTTCATAGCCCGCGCTCTGGATCATGTTGGCGATCGGAATCACGGTGATGGCCGCGCCCGCGCCAAAACCCGCCGCGGTCAGGCCGGCAGCCAGGCCGCGCTTGTCCGGGAACCACTTCAGCGCGTTGCCGACACAGGTGCCGTAGACGCCGCCAGCGCCGATGCCGGCGATCACCGCGGCCACATACAACTCCGGCAGCGTGGTCGCATACGCGTTCATCACCCATGCCAGCCCCGCGCAGATCGCCCCGCCGGCCACCACCGGGCGCGGACCGAACTTGTCGACCAGCCACCCTTCCAGCGGCACCAGCCAGGTCTCGGTGACGATGAAGATAGAGAATGCCACCTGGATCGCGGACGCGCCCCAGTGATGCCTGGCGTCCATCGGGGACACGAAAAGGGTCCAGCCGTATTGCAGGTTGGCCACCAGCCCCATGCACACCACGCCGATTGCCAGCTGGATCCAGCGGTTTTGCAGCCCGCGCCCGTTCACGTCATCGCGACCGGCGGGGGCCGATGCTTCCCATTGCGCCATCTGTGTTGTCTCCTGGTACGTTCTTGTTTGTGCCCCGGCGGGCACATCAGGGCTTGTGGATGGCCCTGTTCTGAGTTGGACCGGCGCCTGGCATTGCGGCACATGAAGTCGTGGATTGATGCTACCTGAAGCTTAATTTGACTAGTCTTAAAGTTTTTTATCGTTTCTATTCACGACCCTTTATATGAAGCGGAACCGGCATGAACCGCCGCCAGCGCCAGTCACGGCTGCGCCTTGCCAATGCAACAAGCCACCAAGGCCCGCCGTAGAGGGCCAGGTGGCTTGCATGAACCGATACCGCGTCTCGACAGGCGCTCAGGCCGGCGCTTCCTCCAGCTGCCGCAGCAGCGCATCGACGCTGCCCTTGGCGTCGCCAAACCACATGCGCGTGTTGTCCTTGTAGAACAGCGGGTTGTCGACCCCTGCATAGCCCGCCGCCATGCTGCGCTTGGACACCACCACGGTCTTGGCCTTCCATACCTCCAGCACCGGCATGCCGGCAATCGGGCTGGCGGGGTCCTCCAGCGCCCCCGGGTTGACAATGTCGTTGGCGCCGACCACCAGCACCACGTCGGCCTTGTCGAAGTCGTCGTTGATCTCTTCCATTTCCAGCACGATGTCGTACGGCACCCGCGCCTCGGCCAGCAGCACGTTCATGTGGCCCGGCAGGCGCCCCGCCACCGGATGGATGCCGAAGCGCACGTTGACGCCCTGCGCCCGCAGCCGCCGCGCGATCTCGCTGATGGTGCCCTGCGCCTGCGCCACCGCCATGCCGTAGCCCGGCACGATGATGACCTCGCTGGCGTCCTTGAGCAGGCTGCTGACTTCCTCGCTCGACACCGGCAGCACCTCGCCCTGCTCGGTCGCCGCGCCCTGCGCCTGCACCGCGCCGAAGCCGCCCAGGATCACCGACAGGAACTTGCGGTTCATCGCCTTGCACATGATGTAGCTGAGGATGGCGCCGCTCGACCCCACCAGCGCGCCGGTGATGATCAGCAGGTCGTTGCCCAGCATGAAGCCGGTCGCCGCCGCCGCCCAGCCCGAATAGCTGTTCAGCATCGACACCACCACCGGCATGTCGGCGCCGCCGATCGCCAGCACCAGGTGCGCGCCGACCAGCAGTGCGATCACCGTCATCGCCGCCAGCGGAACCAGCCCCTGCTGCGGATCCGGCGCGGCCAGGAAGGCATAGCCCAGCCACACGCACACCAGCAGCGCGCCGGCGTTGAGCAGGTGGCGCCCCGGCAGCAGCATCGGCTTGCCGCCCATGGTGCCCTGCAGCTTGAGGAAGGCGATGATCGACCCGGTGAAGGTGACCGCGCCGATCAGGATGCCGAGATAGGTCTCCACCTCATGGATCGCCTTCTCGGCGCCGGCCAGCGTGGTCGGCTCCAGATAGTTGGCATAGCCGACCAGCACCGCGGCCAGGCCGACGAAGCTGTGCAGCACCGCCACCAGTTGCGGCATCTGCGTCATCTCGACGCGCTTGGCCAGCATGGCCCCGGCAATGCCCCCGACCACCATCGCCACGATGATGATGGCGATGCCGGCGGAGCTGCCCGCCAGCACGGTGGTCATGACCGCGATCACCATGCCGGCGATGCCGAGCATGTTGCCGCGCCGCGCGCTGGCGGGATGGCTCAGTCCGCTCAGGC
The DNA here is from genome assembly GCA_013362725.1 of Cupriavidus sp. GTDB lineage: Bacteria > Pseudomonadota > Gammaproteobacteria > Burkholderiales > Burkholderiaceae > Cupriavidus. The sequence continues at coordinate 14,670 of JABFVP010000301.1, read as the reverse complement.
TGAGGATGAACAGCGCGCTGGCGGCGAGGTAAGCGATATTGCTGATTCCGGATGGCATGGTTCTCTCCCTGGCCTTAGTCGCGCTGGAACAGCTTCAGCATGCGCTGCGTCACCAGGAAACCCCCGGCGATATTGATGGTGGCCACCAGCACCGCGCAGCCCGCGATCACCGCCGTCAGCAGCGACGGCTTGCCCAGCTGCACCAGCGCCCCCACCACGATGATCCCGCTGATGGCGTTGGTCACGCTCATCAGCGGCGTGTGCAGCGCCGCGGTGACGTTCCACACCACCTGGTAGCCGACGAAGATCGCCAGCACGAACACCGTGAAATGCGCCATGAAGGCCGGTGGCGCGACCGCGCCCAGTCCCAGCAGCGCAGCGGCCGCCAGCGCCAGTGCCATCAGCGTGGTGCCGGTACGGCTGCGCGGCGGCGCGGCTTCGGTTGGCGCCGGGACTTCCGCCGGCGCCTGCTGCTGCGGCACCGCCACCGTCAGCGGCGGCGGCGGCCAGGTCACCGCGCCCTGGTGCAACACCGTCGCGCCGCGGATCATCTCGTCGTCCATGTCCACCACCAGCTGGCCGTCCTTGGCCGGCGTCAGCTCGCTCAGCAGGTGGCGGATATTGGTGCCATAGAGCTGGCTCGCCTGCGCCGCCATGCGGCTGGGCAGGTCGGTGTAGCCGATGATGGTGACGCCGTCCCGGCGCACGCTTTCGCCCGGCACGGTCAGCACGCAGTTGCCGCCCTGCTCGGCGGCCAGGTCGACCACCACGCTGCCGGCGCGCATCAGCGCGACGGTGCCGGCTTCCAGCAGCCTGGGCGCGGGCTTGCCGGGAATCAGCGCGGTGGTGATGATGATGTCGACCTCGCGCGCCTGCTCGGCAAAAAGCCGCATCTCCGCTTCGATGAAGGCCGGGCTCATCTCCTTGGCGTAGCCGCCGCTGCCGCTGCCGTCTTCTTCGATCTCGACCGTGAGGAATTCCGCGCCCAGGCTCTCGATCTGCTGGCGCACCACCGGCCGCGTATCGAAGGCGCGCACCACCGCGCCCAGGCTGCGCGCGGCGCCGATCGCCGCCAGCCCCGCCACGCCCGCGCCGATCACCAGCACGCGCGCCGGCGGAATCTTGCCCGCGGCGGTAATCTGCCCGGCAAAGGGCCGGCCGAAGGCATGCGCGGCTTCGATCACCGCGCGGTAGCCGGCCATGTTCGCCATCGAGCTGAGCGCATCCAGCTTCTGTGCGCGCGAGATGCGCGGCACGCAGTCCATCGCCAGCACCGTGGCGCCGCGCTGCGCCAGGCGCTCGAGCATCGGCATCTGCTGCGCCGGCCAGACAAAGCCGATCAGCGTGGCATGCTTCTTCAGCAGCGCCGCCTCTTCCACTCCCAGGCTGGGGTGGACCTGCGGCGGGCGCACCTTGACCACCACGTCGACCGAGGCCCACAGGCTGGCCGCATCGACAATGGCCGCGCCGGCGGCGCGGTAGTCGTCGTCCGAGAACGACGCTTCCAGGCCGGCACCGGTCTCCACTACCACCTGATAGCCCAGCTTGAGCAGTTCCTTGACCGAGTCCGGGGTCGCGGCAACGCGCCGCTCGCCCGGGTGGACCTCGCGCGGCACACCGATCGTCATTGGCATGGCATTCACCGTTTCAGTAAAGGGATCCGGCACCGGCTCAGCCGCGCACGTGGTTGACCAGCGAGCCGATGCCGGCGATCGACACCTCGACCACGGCACCATCCTTCATCGAACCCACGCCCAGCGAAGTGCCCACGGCGATCACGTCGCCCGGCATCAGCGTCAGGTCTTGCGAGATCCGGCTGACCTGCTCCTCGGGCGAGAAGATCATGTCCGACAGCGGGTAGTTCTGCCGCTCCACCCCGTCCAATCGCGTGACCACGCTTGCGGCTTTCCAGTTGAAGCCGGTGACGATGGCCGGGCCGATGCAGCCGAAGGTGTCGAAGCCCTTGGCGCGGGTCCATTGCGGGAAATTGGGATCGGCCGTGATCAGCTCGGCCGCGGTCACGTCGTTGACGATGGTGTAGCCGAAGATATGGGCGCCGGCCTCCGCCACCGTCACGTTGCGCGCCTTCTTGCCGATGACGATACCCAGCTCGCCCTCGTAGACGATCTTGCCGTCATAGCTCTTGGGGCGCTGCACGGCGTCGTTGGGACCGGCCAGCGACGACGCCGGCTTGATCAGGAACAACGGATGGGTCGGCACCGGCTTCTCCAGCTTGCGCGCGAGCGCGTGGAAGTTGTTCCAAAGCGCCACCACCTTGCTTGGCGCGCATGGCGCGACCGCGCTCAGCGCAGCGCGGTCATGCACCGCGCCGGTGGGGCTGGGATTGTCGAAGCCGTCGCGATCATATTCGACGACGCGGTTGGGGTCGGCCTGATCGATACGGCCATGGCCGATGCTGCCGTCGGCGCGGCGAAAACGAATCCAGGTTTGCACAGCATGCTCCTTGCGCAGGCAAAGGAAGGCCCGCCTGCGCCGATGTCGGTTGCAGGGATCTTGGAAAGGAGGAAAAGCGGGATGGCGCGGCGCGCTCGTCCTTCCCGCGCCGGCGGGAATGACGGCGGCCATCGCATCAGGGCAGCCTCATACCGCGCCGGCCAGCTTCATCGCGGCGATCTGCGCGGGCGTTCGGCCCAGCCACTCGAGGATCTCCTCGGTGTGCTCGCCCAGCAGCGGCGAGCGTTCCACCTGCACCGGCGACGCCGACAGCGTGATCGGGCAACCGAGCTGCACGTAGTTGCCGCGCTGCGGATGCTCCAGCTCGACCAGGTAGCCGCGCTGGTACAGCGACTCGTCCTCGATCAGGTCCTTCATCGACAGGATCGGGCCGCACGGCACATCGACCTCGTTCAGCGCCGCCATCACCTCGAACTTGCTGATGCCGCGCGTCCACTTCTCGATCACGGCGAAGCAGTCGGCCAGGTGCTTGAGGCGCGCTTCGGGCGTGGCGTAGTCCGGGTTGGTGATCAGGTCCTCGCGCCCGCACAGGCGCATCAGCGGCTCCCAGCCCTGCGGCTGGATGATGACGTAGACATAGTCATTGGGGCCGCCCGGCGAGCAGCGCAGCGCCGCACCCGGCTGCCCGCCGCCCGAGGCGTTGCCCGCGCGCGGCACGTGGTCGCCGAATTCTTCGTTGGGATATTCACGCAGCGGCCCGTTGGCGAGGCGCTGCTGGTCACGCAGCTTGACCCGGCACAGGTTCAGCACCGCGTCCTGCATCGCTACTTCCACGCGCTGGCCGCGGCCGGTGTGCTCGCGCTGCAGCAGCGCGGCGAGGATGCCGACCACGGCATGGACGCCGGTGCCGGAATCGCCGATCTGCGCGCCGGTCACCATCGGCACGCCGTCGGCCTCGCCGGTGGTCGAAGCCGAGCCGCCCATGCACTGCGCCACGTTCTCGTAGGCCTTGCAGTCAGCGTAGGGGCCCGGACCGAAGCCCTTGATCGAGGCATAGACCAGGCGCGGGTTCAGGTCCTGCATGTGGTCCCAGTCGAAGCCCGCGCGCGCCAGCACGCCGGGGCCGAAGTTCTCGATCAGCACGTCGCTGCGCTGGATCAGGTCCTCGAGCAGCGCCTTGCCTTCGGGCGTCTTCATGTTCAGCGTCAGGCTGCGCTTGTTCGAGTTGAGCATGGTGAAGTACAGGCTGTCGGCGTTCGGCACGTCGCGCAGCTGGCTGCGCGTGATGTCGCCGCGTCCCGGCATCTCCACCTTGATCACGTCCGCGCCCAGCCACGCCATCAACTGCGTCGCCGACGGTCCCGCCTGGACGTGGGTCATGTCCAGGATGCGCACTCCTTGCAGGGCTTTGGTTTCCATTGCGAAGGGTCTCCTCTTCCGCTATTTGTAGTCTCTGATGACATACGGTATGTGATATATCAGAAGAGAGCAAGAGGAGTTTGGTGCTTCCGGGGCAAATATCGACGATGCGACGCAGCACGCGCGGAAGATGCAGCTACGGAAGGCATAAGAGCGGGCGTTTTCAGCGGTTTGCTGACATAAAGGCCCTGCCGCTTTTCACATTGATATATCACACACCATTGAGCGAAATGCCTTCGCAGGCATGGCGCGGTCCCAAAGCAAAGCGGCGGACCGAAGTCCGCCGCCTTATGCGCCTCGCCGGTGTCCGTGATCAGTCCAGGAAATCGCAGTGCTTCTCGACGTAGTCGGCGAGGTCCAGCGAATGCTGCCGCACCAGCCGCTCCGCCAGTTCGGTGTCCCGCCTCTCCAGCGCCTCGATGATGCGCAGGTGGTCGACGATCGATCGCGCCGCGCGGTCGCTCTGCGAGATCGTCATCTTCCGGATCGCGCGCACGTGGATAAAGATGTTGCGGATCGTGTCCATGATGATGTGCGACTTGGACAACTGCACGATCGCCTGGTGGAACGCGATATTGGCGTCGGAATACTCTTCGATATGCTCGGCCGGGGTCGAGTCGCGGAAGCTGTCGAACATGCTGCGCAACTGCGCGATCTCGGCGTCGGTAGCGTTCTGGGTAGCCAGCCGGGCCGCCATGCTTTCGAGCGCGGCCCACATCTGGATCATCTCGACGATCTCGCGCTTGGTCTTGCGCATGATGTAGATGCCGCGCCGCGGCACGGTGCGCAGGAAGCCTTCCTGCTCCAGCAGCGTCATGGCCTCGCGGATCGGCGTGCGGCTCACGCCCATGGCCTCGCTCAGCACCCGCTCATCCAGCCGGATCTCGTCGCGCGACTGGTAGATGTCGGCGTCGGCGATGGCCTGGCGCAGCATGGCGTAGGCCTGGTCGCGCAGGCTGGCGCCGGCGTTGATCGGTTGTACCGACAGGGACAGCCCGTTGGGCTGGACGATGGATTGGCTTTGCGCAGACATGAATGTGCTCGTGTGAGACCGGCGGCCGGGCGGCCGGAATGGCTGCCCGCCGCATTGCTGCACAGCTTAGCAAAAACGCCTGACCCATTATGAAAACGCATCAAACGATGCGCGCTCCACATGCATCGGCACAGAAGCGGTGCGCGGCCTGTCGTATATGGTATATCACAATCGCCCTGCCCTACGACTTTGCGAGCCGGCCACGCGTCACGTCGTGCCCGGCCCGCCCTTCGAGGGACGCCTGACCCGGCGGCGTCCCCGGTTTCTTCAGGCGGCCAGCTTGGCCATTGCGTCGCGCTGCTTGATCAGCCCCAGCACGGCATCGCACATCGGCGTCGGCTCGCCCACCAGCCGCCCCATTTCCTGCACCACCGTCAGCAGCGGGTCGATTTCCATGGCCCGCCCCGCCTCCAGGTCCTGCAGCATCGAGGTTTTGTGCGCGCCCACGGCGCCGGCGCCGTCGATGCGCCGCTCCACGTCGACGCGGAACTTCACCCCGAAGCGCTCGGCGATGCCCTGCGCCTCCACCATCATCTGGCGCGACAGCGCGCGCGTGGCGGGGTCGGCGGTGATGACGTCGAGCGTGGCGTGGGTCAGCGCGCTGATCGGGTTGAAGCACAGGTTGCCCCACAGCTTGAGCCAGATCTCGTCGCGAATGTTGTCGCGCACGGGGGCGTCGAGGTCGGCCGCCATCATCATTTCGCTGAGCCGGGTCACACGCGCGGAGCGGCTGCCGTCCGGCTCACCCAGCGGAAATTTCTTGCCGTAGACATGCTTGATCACGCCAGGCGCGACGATTTCGGCAGCGGGATAGACCACGCAGCCGATGGCCCGCTCCGGCCCCAGGCGCTGCCACTGGCGCCCGCCGGGATCGACGCTTTCCAGCGTGCGGCCGGCCAGCTCGCCGCCGTGCTTGTAGAAATACCAGTAAGGAATGCCGTTGACCCCGGTCACGATCGCGGTGTCCGGCCCCAGCAGCGGCTGCATCTGGTCCACCACCCCGGGCACCGAATGCGCCTTGAGCGTGATGAACACATAGTCCTGGTGCCCCAGTTCACGCGCATCGCTGGTGCAGCGCACCTTGGCGACGCGCTCCTCGCCGTCGATCAGCAGCTTGACGCCGTGCTCCTGCATTGCCGCGAGGTGGGGTCCGCGCGCGACGAAGCTGACCTCGGCCCCCGCGCGCGCCAGCTGCGCCCCGACATAGCCGCCGATGGCACCGGCGCCGTAGATACAGACTTTCATATGCTGCCTCCTTGATGGCTCATTGGATATTTTGATATATCACATACTATATTCCATACCGACACATGGCAACCTGCACGTAACCCCGTCCAACCGGCCTTTATCTTTCGGTGACAGGCTGCGCCGCCATGCGACGCTGCGCTAACATGAAACCTTCATGCGCCCTCCTTTCACTCCGGAGCCTCCATGGAAGCGACGTTGGCATTGCTGCAGGATCCCGCCGCCTGGGCGGCACTGGCCACGCTGGTGGCCATGGAAATCGTGCTGGGGATCGACAACCTGATCTTTATCTCGATCCTGACCAACAAGCTGCCCGTTGAGATGCGGGACAAGGCCCGCAAGATCGGCATCAGCCTGGCGCTGCTGCTGCGCCTGGGCCTGCTGGCGACCATCGCCTTTATCGTCACGCTGACCCAGCCGCTTTTCACCGTGCTGGGCCATGGCCTGTCGTGGCGCGACCTGATCCTGCTCGCGGGCGGCGGCTTCCTGGTGTGGAAGGCCACGCGCGAAATCCATCACCACGTCTCCACCGCCGAAGAAGGCGAGGAAAGCGGCACGACCCAGGCGGTGCACAGCTTTGCCGCCGCCATCGGCCAGATCCTGGTGCTGGACCTGGTATTTTCGATCGACAGCATCATCACCGCGGTCGGCATGACCGAACACGTGCAGATCATGTTCGTCGCCGTGATCGCGGCGGTGATGGCGATGCTGTTCGCGGCGACGCCGCTGGCCAACTTCATCAACCGCAACCCGACCATCGTGATGCTGGCGCTGGCCTTCCTGATGATGATCGGCATGACGCTGATCGCAGAGGGGCTCGGCACGCATGTGCCAAAGGGCTACATCTATACGGCGATGGCGTTCTCGGCGGCGGTCGAGGGGCTGAACATGCTGGCACGGCAGCGACGCCGGCAGCGCCGCGCTGCGCGCGACGCACGCGCCGTGCGCGAGGTGCCATGAGGCGGTTGCGCCACCCGCTGTAACAGAGGATGTCCGAACTTTTCCGCGGCGCCGGCGTCTTTTACAGTTCTGCACAATCCCGGACAATAAAAGGACGCTTTCACCACATGATGAATCGCCGAACCCTGCTGGTCTCTGCCACCGCCTCTGCCGCGCTTGCCGCACTCGGCATTACCCCATCGGTGCTGGCAGCCAGCCGGATCAAGCTAGGCGAGGCCCAGCCGTTCGGCTTCGACGCCCTGATCGAGCGCGCCCGCACCCTGGCTGGCAAGCCTTATGCGCCGCCGCCCGCGCCGCCCGCGGACGTGCTGTCCCGCATCGACTACGACGCCCACGGCAAGATCCGTTTCCGCACCGACGACGCGCTCTTTGCCAGCGGCCCGGGCCAGTTCCCGGTCACGTTCTTCCACCTCGGCACCTACTTCCGCAGCCCGGTGCGCATGCATGTGATCGAGCGCGCCAAAGACGGCACCGGCAAGGCCCGCGAGATCGTCTACGACGAAGCCTATTTCGACATGCCGGCCGACAGCCCCGCGCACAAGCTGCCGCCGGGCAGCGGCTTTGCCGGCTTCCGCTTCCAGGAAAGCCGCCTGGGCGACCAGAAGACCCGAGACTGGCGCAAGAACGACTGGGTCGCCTTCCTCGGCGCCTCGTATTTCCGCGCCATCGGCGAGCTGTACCAGTACGGCCTGTCAGCGCGCGGCATCGCCATCGACGTGGCCGAAGCCGGCAAGCAGGAAGAATTTCCCGCCTTCACCCACTTCTGGTTCGAAACCCCCGAGGGCAACAGCGACACCGTGACGGTCTACGCGCTGCTGGACGGGCCAAGCATCTCCGGCGCCTACCGCTTCGTCATGCAGCGGGCCAAGGCCGTGATCATGGACGTCGAATGCGTGCTGTTCCTGCGCAAGGACGTGGCCCGGCTGGGGCTGGCGCCGCTGACCTCGATGTACTGGTTCTCCGAAAGCATCAAGGGCACCGCGGTCGACTGGCGCCCCGAGGTGCACGACTCCGACGGCCTGGCGCTATGGAACGGCGCCGGCGAGCATATCTGGCGCCCGCTCAACAACCCGCCGCAGACCACGGCATCGGCCTTCGCCGACGACAACCCGAAGGGCTTCGGGCTGCTGCAGCGCGACCGCCTGTTCGACCACTACCAGGACGGCGTCAACTACGAGCGCCGTCCGAGCCTGTGGGTGGAACCGCGCGACGGCTGGGGCGCCGGCTCGGTGCAGCTGGTGGAGCTGCGCACCGACGACGAGATCCACGACAACATCGTCGCCATGTGGGTGCCAAAGGCGCCGGCCAAGGCCGGCAACACGTACCGCCTGCGCTATCGGCTGCACTGGGCGGCCGACGAGCCCTACCCGACCCCGCTGGCGCGCTGCGTGGCCACGCGCCTGGGCAACGGCGGCCAGCCCGGCCAGCCGCGGCCCAAGGGCGTGCGCAAGTTCATGGTCGAGTTCAAGGGCGCGCCGCTGGAGAAGCTGCCCTTCGGCGTCAAACCCGAAGCGGTGCTGACCGCCTCGCGCGGCACTTTTTCCTATGTCTTCACCGAAGCCGTGCCGAACGGCGTGGCGGGGCACTGGCGCGCCCAGTTCGACCTGACCACCGATGGCAGCCAGCCGGTCGACCTGCGGCTGTTCCTGCGCCTGAACGGCAAGCCGCTGTCGGAAACCTGGCTGTACCAGTACCACCCGTTCCAGTCGCCTGCGGGCTGAGCCCCTTTTGCTCACCGAGCCGTGCGGGGCCGGCGCCGCGCCGGCCCTTTACACCTTATTGCGACACCGTGATGTCAGGCGAGCGCGAGCGGGTATGATGGCTGGTTACGACAGTTTCACTGCATCCGCCAGCCTCACATGATTTCTCAAGAGTTCGCCGGCGCCGCCGAAAGCGGCCAGGCTGCATCGCTCCCGCGCTCGGAGCGCGCCTACCAGCAGCTGCGCGCCGCCATCCAGGCCGGCCAGCTTTCGCCGGGCACCCGGCTGCGCGAGGTCGAACTGGCCGAAACGCTGGGCTTGTCCCGCACGCCGGTGCGTGAAGCGCTGTCCAGGCTGGAATCCGAGGGCCTGGTCGTCAACGAGCCCAACCGCGGCATGATGGTGACGCAGCTCGACGCCAGCATGGTCAGCGAGCTGTACGTGATGCGCGAAGTCCTCGAAGGCACCGCCGCCGCGCTGGCCGCGCGCCACGCCACCGACGTCGAGATCTCGCTGCTGCGCGATATCGTCGAGCGCGACCTCGCCATCGCCGACGATCCCGACCGGCTCGCGCTCAACAACCGGCTGTTCCATGAAACCCTGCACCGCTGCGCCCACAACCGCTACCTGCTGAAGACGCTGCGCTCGCTGCACGAGTCGATGGCGCTGCTGGGGCGCACCACGCTGGCGGTGCCGGGGCGTGCGCGCAGCTCGTACGAAGAGCACATCTCGCTGGTGGAAGCGCTGGAGCAGCGCGATCCGACGCTGGCCGAGCAGATCGCGCGCCGGCATATCCAGCAGGCCTACAAGGTGCGGCTGTCGCTGTGGATCCAGGAGCAGTCGGGTCGCTGAGGGCCCCGCCCGCACGGCGCCGTCAGGCCGCCTGGGTCCGCGCCGTACGCAGCGTGCCCAGGCTCAGCACCAGCAGCGCCGCCAGGATCAGCACCACCGCGCCCAGCGTCTGCGGCGCGATCTGTTCACCGCCCAGCCACGCGCCCATGGCCAGCGCCACCGGCGGATTCACGTAGACATAGCTTGCCGCCAGGGTCTGGCTGACCGTCGAGACCAGGTACATGTAGGCGGAAAACGCGACCAGCGACCCCGCCACCACCAGGTAGACCCAGGCCCAGCCGGCCTGCGCGCTGACGGCAGACGGCCACGGCTCCTGCCGCAGCAGCGACAGCGCCATCAGCACCGCGCCGCCGATCACCATCTCCGCGGCAAACGCCGCCGCCCCTGGCGGCAGGTCCAGCCGGCGCGCCAGCTGCGAGCCGAAAGACCAGCTCGCCACCGCCAGCAGCAGCGCCACCACGCCGCCGGTGCTGACCTGGAACTCCGCGCCCGCGGTCAGCACCAGGATGCCAGCGCTGCCGATGGCAATCGCCACATACTCATACCACTTCGGCCGGTTGCCGAAGCACGCGCCCCAGATCAGCGCGAAGATCGGCATCGACCCGATCATCACCGTGGTCGCACCAGACGAAATAGTCTGCTCGGCGATGGCAGTAAGACCCATGCCGCCCACCAGCAGGAACAGCGCCGGCACCGCGCAATGGCGCAATTGCCGCGCCGACGGCATTGGCGTGCCGCGCCAGGCCAGCCACGCGGCCAGCAGCAGGCCCGCGCACAGGAAGCGCGTGCCCATCATGAACAGCGGCGGAAAGCTCTCCAGCGTAAAGCGGATCGCCAGGTAGGTCGTGCCCCAGACCACATAGGTGATCAGCAGGCACAGCAACACAAGCGGAGACATGGGGCGGACGGGCGGATGAGGTGCGGGAAAGGCATTCAAGATAGCCGTGTCCGCCGCTGCGGCAAAACGAAAAGCCCTGGCAAGTCTTGTGAACGTTTCTCACAAAGCACTTCAGCGCCTCGGGGCAAAACAAAACCGGCCTCGTTTCACCCGGGCGGGCGCACGTATGGCCGGTTCTTCAATGCAGCCCTGAGGGGCCGCAACTACCGTACTGCCGGTGCCAGCGATCAGCCGTTGGCGTAGACGACCTTGGCCTTGCGGGCCTGGCTTTGCAGGCGTTCGATCACCGACTGGACGGTTGCGATGGCGCGCTTGACGTCGTGTGCGAAGCCCAGGCTTTGCGAGCCGAGCTCACGCTCGATGAGTTGGCGTTCCAGTTGATCGGTCAGCTTGATATCGGATTGGGTGTTCATGGCGTCCTTCCTTTCGGGATTACCCTTATGGGGTTTTCCCTGATTGTAGCAAAAGAATTGTCGCAATGCAGCATTAGGTGAATGTACGTATGCTGGGACACCACAAGCTGTGCCGGATGAATTACTTCTCCACGGTTTGTGTGTCGGTTAAGGCGGAGGCCCGAACGCCAGATCGTCCAGATCCCGGCATCAGGCCAGTCTTGTTCCTGTCACGCGGGCCAGCTCGCCCAGCAACCGATCCTGAAATTTCGCGTCGCGGACGACGGCATGCGGTTCCTGCAGCCGCTGGTGGTACCAATACCCTCCGCTGGTCAGCGCCCGCGGATCGTTGCTGGTAGCGAGCCATTCCTGGGTCAGATGTCCCAGCCGCAGGTCGTCTGGCGCATTCGCACCACCCATCTTGGTAGGAACCCAGCCCGGATCGACTGCGTTGCTGTAGACCTCGGGCCACAAGCGCGCCACGGCTGCCGCCAGGGCCGTGATGAAGAGCTTGCTTTCCGAATAGCCAGCTGTCCCGGTACGCCCGGACCAGTCGATGCGGTCAAGACTCACCCGGGCGCCTTTGTGCATGCTGCTGCTCAGGTAGATCAGCCGCCTCGGGCGCCGGATCAGCGCCGTGAGCAAGTACGGCGCAACGACGTTCACAAGCAGGACTCCGGGCCCCGACAAGATGCCTGCATTGTGGATTACCGCGTCCATCGGGCCAATGGCGTTGACCTGTCGGGCCAGGTCCCGTGTTTGCTCGAGGTCGGAAAGGTCGCCGATGGTCGCGATGGCACCCTGCTCCACGAGTTCCCTGACGGCGGGCAGCCGCGCCGGGGAGCGAACGTGCACCACGACCTCATGCCCGTCGCCGAGCAGCGTCCGCGCCGCCGCATGGCCGAGACCGTCGGACGAGCCAGTGATGAAGATGCGGGATTTTCGTCCGGGGCTTCGTTGAGCGGGCGTCATGGCGGACTTTTTCGCGGGACTGGATGGGGATTGCGCCATCGCAGCAGCGACGGTCAGCAGCGGCGCCATGGCCAGGCCGGCCCCCAGTTGCGCACCGTTCAGAATGAGTTTGCGGCGGTCCATGGCTCCTCCTGCGTCAGTCGTTAAGGGCGGGCGCTGTCGATGATAAACCGGCGACCCTATGCCGACCCAGGACTACGAGGCTCTACCATGCGCGCATGACCGCGCTTACAAAACACTGGTCCCTGCTGCTCGTCACGCTGCCGACGTCCGGCGCCACCGCCAGGACGCGGATCTGGCGCGCGGTCCGGATCTGATGCGCCGCGCTGCGTGACGGCGCCTACCTGTTGCCCGCGGGCGATCTGCAGATCCACCAGTTCTCCGGCAACAAGCCTGTCGGGTTCGCCATACAGCGCCAAAAGTCCAAACGGACCTGCTTTGACGCGCAGGCGGCGCCAGACCGCCACGCTGCTCAGAACGAGCGCGGCAGGCCCAGCACGTGTTCGGCGACGAAGGAGTAGATCAGGTTGGTCGAGATCGGCGCCACCTGGTACAGGCGCGTCTCGCGGAACTTGCGCTCGACATCGTATTCGCAGGCAAAGCCGAAGCCGCCGTGGAACTGCAGGCAGGCGTTGCCGGCCTCCCAGCTGGCCTTGGCGGCCAGGTACTTGGCCATGTTGGCCTGCGCGCCCATGGACTCGTGCTTGTCGAACAGCTCGCAGGCCTTCCAGCGCATCAGGTTGGCCGCCTCGAGTTCGATGAAGGACTCGGCGATGGGAAACTGCACACCCTGGTTCTGGCCGATGGGGCGGCCGAACACTTCGCGCTCCTTCACGTACTTCGTGACCCGGTCCATGAACCAGTAGCCGTCGCCGATGCACTCGGCGGCGATCAGCGTGCGCTCGGCATTGAGGCCGTCGAGGATGTACTTGAAGCCCTTGCCCTCTTCGCCGATCAGGTTTTCCTCGGGAATCTCCAGGTCCTCGAAGAATAGTTCGTTGGTCTCGTGGTTGACCATGTTGGGGATGGGGCGCACGGTCAGGCCCTGCTTCTGCGCCTGGTGCAGGTCGACCATGAAGATCGACATGCCCTCGCTCTTCTTCTTCACGTCGGCCAGCGGCGTGGTGCGCGCCAGCAGGATCATGAAGTCGCTGTGCTGCACGCGGCTGATCCACACCTTCTGCCCGTTGACGACGTAGCGGCCGTCCTTCTTCACCGCCGAGGTCTTGATCTTGGTGGTGTCGGTGCCGGTGGTGGGTTCGGTCACGCCCATCGACTGCAGCCGCCATTCGCCCGAGGCGATCTTCGGCAGGTACTTTTCCTTCTGCGCCGTGGAGCCGTGCCGCAGCAGCGTGCCCATGTTGTACATCTGGCCGTGGCAGGCGCCCGAGTTGCCGCCGCAACGGTTGATCTCTTCCATGATGACCGACGCTTCGGTCAGGCCCAGGCCGGAGCCGCCGTATTCCTGCGGAATCAGCGCCGCCAGCCAGCCCGCCGCGGTCAGCGCGTTGACGAACGCCTCGGGATAGGCGCGCTGTTCATCGACCTTGCGGAAGTACTCGTCGGGAAACTCCGCGCACAGCGCACGGATGGCATCGCGGATTTCGTGGAAATTGTTCGAGAGGGTCTGTTCGATCATGGCGCTGCCTTGCAGTCGGTCTGTGTCGGTGGCGGCGTGGCGGATGGCCGACGCCGCGTGATAGCCGCAATGGTCGCGGCGTTCGGCCGGGCGGACAATCAGCGATTCCGAAAGCGCGCCTTCCGCGCGGCTTAAGTCCGTAGCAGCGCGTGTGCCCTGCCGCCATTTTCGCCATCGCCGAAGCCGGCCATTGGCATTGTCAAATAGCGCTCACGCGGCTTTCGCGACATGCTTCGGGCTATCCGGCGCGGGCCGGCTGACTTCCGGCCGCGTGCCGACCCAACGTTTCCCCGTGGACATGCACGACCTGGCCTCCCGACTGCAAACCCTGATCCGCCCCGGCGACCACCTCTGGTGGGGACAAGCCACCGCCGAGCCGCTGACGCTGACGCGCGCACTGGTGGCGCATCGCCATGCCATCGCGCGCGGCGGGCGTTTCAGCGTGTTCGTCGGCATCGGGCAGTCGGACACGCTGCAGCCGGAACAGGCCGACGTCATCGACTTCTTCGGCTATGCCGCCAGCGGGCCGCATCGGCGACTGGCCGGCGCGGGCGTGCTCGACATCGTGCCGAGCCATTATTCGCACCTGCCAGGGCTGATCCGGCATGGCACGCTGCGCGCCGACGTGGTGCTGGTGCAGGTCTCGCCCGCTGACGAACACGCGCGCCACAGCCTGGGCCTGGTGCATGAATACCTGCCCGCCGCGCTCGACCGCGCCCGCGTGATCATTGCCGAGGTGAACCCCGAAGTGCCGTGGAGCCACGGCAGCCGCTATCTCACCGCGGATCAGATCGACCTGCGGGTCGAAGCGGAGTGCCCGCCCATCAGCCTGGAGCGCAGCGCTCCCGGTCCGGCCGAGCAGGCCATCGCCCGCCATATCGCGGCCTGGGTCGAAGACGGCGCGACCCTGCAGATGGGCATCGGCAACCTGCCCGAGGCCGTGGTGGCGGCGCTCCATGACCGCCGCGACCTGGGGCTGCACAGCGGCGCGGTCGGCGACGGCATTGCCGCGCTGGCCGAGGCCGGTGTGCTGACCAACGCACGCAAGAGCATCGATACGGGCATCGGCATCGGTGGCATTCTGATGGGCAGCGAGCGGCTGCGGCGCTGGGCGCATCGCAATCCGCGGCTGCAGCTGCGCGAGA
>JABFVP010000648.1 GCA_013362725.1 Cupriavidus sp. | reverse complement strand
GTGGCGCGGGCCTCGGCCTGCGCCATCAGCTTGTCCAGCGGCAGGTAGAGCAGGTTGTTGCCCTGGCGCGCGTCGACCAGCACCTTGGTCGAATTGGTATAGATCTGCTGCATGGTCTCCAGATAGATACGGTCGCGCGTCACCTGCGGCGCCTTGGCGTATTCCGCCTGCACCGAGCGGAAGCGCGACGCATCGCCCTCGGCCTGCGCCACCACGCGGGCGCGATAGGCTTCGGATTCTTCCTTCAGGCGCGCCGCGGTACCCTTGGCGCGCGGGATGATGTCGTTGGCGTAGGCCTGGCCTTCGCTGATGGCGCGCTCGCGGTCCTGGCTGGCCTTGTTGACGTCATCGAACGCGGCCTGCACCTGCTCGGGCGGCTGCACGCTCTGCACGTTCACGGACAGCACGCGGATGCCGGTCTTGTACGCCGACAGGATGGCCTGGATCGACTTGGCCAGCTGCTGCGCGATCTGTTCGCGATTTTCGTACAGCACCGCATCCATCTTGTTGCGGCCGACGATCTCGCGCACCGAGGTCTCGGCCGCCTGCGTCACCAGCTCTTCATCCCCACCCCGGTCGGTCTTGTTGAAGAACAGGAATTCGCTGGCGTCCTGGATCACGTACTGCACGGTGAAGCGCACGTCGATGATGTTCTCGTCCTGCGTCAGCATCGACGAGTCTTTCAGGTTGCTGTCCTTGATCGACGTGGAGCGGCCGACCTCGACCGAGCGCACCGCCGACAAGTTGACCACCTCGGCCGACTGGATCGGCCACGGCATGCGCCAGTTAATGCCGGGGCCGGCGGAGTACTTGAACTTGCCGAACTGCAGGATCACCGCGGTCTGGCCTTCCTGCACCATGAAGAAGCCGCTGGCCAGCCAGATGCCCACCACCGCGGCCACGATCACGCCAGCGCCGACGCCCGAGCCCTTGCCCGAGGTGCGCGGGCCGCCGAAGCCCTGGTTGCCGTTGCCGCCGTTGTCCTTGCGGCCGAGCAGGCCGTTCAGGCGGCGGTTGAAGTCGCGCCACAGTTCGTCCAGGTCCGGGGGGCCGCCATCCTGCTGCGGACGCTGGTTTTGCTGGCGGTTGTCGTCGCGGCCGTCCTTCTTGTCGTCGTCCTGCCCGTCCCGACCCCAGCGCGGATCGTTCAGCGAGAAGATGGCGCGCAGGCGCTGCCAGCCCGCGCGCAGCGCGAGGCGGCCGCCTGGTGTCAGGCTCGAATCAGCATTCCGGGGAAACTGGGGCATGAAGTGCACGGGTCCGGGGAAGTTTGTAACAGGGGGATTCTAGCAGTCATCGGCGCCACTTTTGGCCAATTCGCGCAATCCCCGAGGCAACGGCGCCGGAATTGGGCAGAACCGGCGCCAAGATGGCGTCGATATGGCGAGCCCCCTGCTGGTGTCAGCAGGGCCTACGGCCGGCGCGGAGCCGCCGCATCGGCATCGTTGCCGTCGTCCGCCACGCCATCGTCGACGCCATCGTCGACGCCATCGCCGGCGTCATCGGACTGCGCCACATCATCCAGGCGCGGATCGTAGGGCTGCGGCTCGGGCGGACGGCTGGCCAGCCATTGCGCCACCTCGACCACGGCCTCGCGCAGTGCATCC
This sequence comes from Cupriavidus sp., assembly GCA_013362725.1. Classification (GTDB taxonomy): domain Bacteria; phylum Pseudomonadota; class Gammaproteobacteria; order Burkholderiales; family Burkholderiaceae; genus Cupriavidus. The sequence continues at coordinate 8,194 of JABFVP010000648.1, read as the reverse complement.
AGGCCCAGCCCTTCGCGCGCGCTCAGGAACACGCGGGTGGGGATGCCGTCCGCATCGCGCTCGATGCGCGGGCCATCGGCCAGCAATTCGGGGGCGGCGTCGATCTTGTTCATCACCACGATCTGCGGGATGTCGAGCGCGTTGATTTCGGCCAGCACCCGGTTGACCTGCTCGATCTGCTCGTGGCGCACCGCTCTCGAGGCATCGACTACATGCAGCAGCAGGTCGGCATGCACAGTCTCGTCCAGCGTGGCACGGAACGCCGCCACCAGCTGCGTGGGCAGGTCGCGGATAAAGCCGACCGTGTCCGACAGCACCACGTTACCGAGACCGTCCAGGAACAGCCGGCGCGAGGTGGTGTCGAGCGTGGCGAAAAGCTGGTTGGCCGCATACGCGCCGGCCTTGGTCAGCGCGTTGAACAGCGTCGACTTGCCCGCGTTGGTGTAGCCCACCAGCGAGATGCTGAGGGTGTCGTTGCGCGCGCGCGCGCGCCGCTGGGTGCTGTGCTGGCGCTGCAGCCGCGACAGATCGGACTTGAGCCGCTTGGCGCGCTCGTCCAGCATGCGGCGGTCGAGTTCCAGCTGGCGCTCGCCAGGACCGCCGCGCATGCCGATGCCGCCCTTCTGCCGCTCCAGGTGGCTCCACGCGCGGACCAGCCGCGACGCGCGGTACTGCACCTGCGCCAGCTCCACCTGGACCTTGCCGACATGGCTCTGCGCGCGCTGCCCGAAGATATCGAGGATCAGGCCGGTCCGGTCGATCACGTGGCGATGCAGGAAGCGCTCCAGGTTGCGCTGCTGCGCCGGGCTCAGCGCATGGTTGAAGACCACCACGTCGGCGTCCAGCGCATCGGCGGCCTCCTTCAGCTCCTCGGCCTTGCCCGAGCCGATGAACAAGGCCGGGTCCGGCCGCGCGCGGCGGCCCGTCAGGGTGTGCACCGGCAGCGAGCCGGCGGTGGTGGTCAGCAGCGCCAGTTCGCTGAGGCTTTCCTGGAAATCATGCTTGCCGAAGTCGACGCCGACGAGGATGGCGCGCGAAGGGGCGGTATTGGAGGTGGCTCTGGGGTCCAAGGGCGGGCGCGAATGCGCAGGGAAATTCGGGTTCAGGGGAAGGGATGGCGGATCTCGGACACTGTCCTGGCCCCTGCCGGGACAGGTCGCCGCATGATGCGGAACGTGGCGGCGGGCGCATTGGCACGCGCCGGGCCACGCGGCACCGGGTGCGTCGGCACGCCGGCGCCAGGCATCGTGGCGGCGCCGCCTGGCGCCCGTACGATGCCCTGGGGCAGATCGGTCAGATCAGGCCTCGGCGGAATCATCCACGCGGAAATTGACCGCGCGTGCCGGCACGACGGTGGAAATCGCATGCTTGTAGACCATCTGGGTCACGGTGTTGCGCAGCAGGACGACATACTGGTCGAACGATTCGATATTGCCTTGCAGCTTGATGCCATTGACGAGATAGATGGAAACCGGCACGTGCTCTTTGCGCAGCGCGTTCAGGAACGGGTCTTGTAGCAGTTGCCCTTTGTTGCTCATGGCACACTCCAAATTTATAGGTTTAGTGGTGAATGATGGGGATGGAAATCCCCGGTTCAAGTCAGGCGGCGCAAAAACGCGCCAGAAAAAAGATCAAAACGGTACCAAGTTGGCGTCAATGCGCAGGGAACCCCCTGCTACCGTGAATTTAGCCGCAGTTCCAAACGAACGCAAACGAAAACTGGCCCGCCACGGATCCGATTCCGGACTCACTCCTTCGAGTCCGCGTACGGATTTTTGTTCGTGCGAAATTCGATGCGCAGGGGCGTGCCCTTGAGCTTGAAGGCCGCACGGAAACGGTTTTCCAGGTAGCGCCGGTAGGTCTCGGCCACGCCCGACAGCGCATTGCCGTGGATCACGATGATGGGCGGATTCGAGCCGCCCTGGTGCGCATAGCGCAGCTTGGGCCGCGACGCGCCGACGCGCTTGGGCTGCTGGAATTCAACGGCTTCCTGCAGCACGCGCGTGAGCTGCGGCGTCGGCAGCTTGACCATGGCCGCGGCATACGCGTCGTCGACCGAGCGCATCAGCGCGCCGATGCCGGTGCGCTCGCGCGCCGACACAAAGTGAAAGTTGGCAAAGCTGAGAAATTGCAGCTTGCGCTCGAGGTCGTGCTTGATGCGGTCGCGCGTGTGGCCGTCCAGGCCGTCCCATTTGTTGACACCGACCACCAGCGCGCGGCCGGACTCGACGATAAAGCCGGCAATATGCGCGTCCTGGTCGGAAATATCCTGCTGCGCGTCGAGCAGCAGGATCACCACGTTGGCGTCCGCGATCGACTGCAGCGTCTTGACCACCGAGAATTTCTCGATCGCCTCGAACACCTTGCCGCGCCGGCGCAGGCCGGCGGTATCGATCAGCGTATAGGGCTTGCCGCCGCGCTCGAACTCCACATAGATGGCGTCCCGGGTGGTGCCGGGCATGTCGAAGGCGATCACGCGCTCTTCACCGATCAACGTATTGACCAGCGTGGACTTGCCGACATTGGGACGCCCGACGATGGCGATCTTGACGCCCTTGCCCTCGTCCGAAGCTTCCTCGGCCAGCTCGGGGCGCTCCTGCACCGCCAGCTCGATGGCTTCATCGACCAGCTCGCGCACGCCGTCGCCGTGGGCGGCGGAGATCGCGTACGGATCGCCCATGCCGAGCTCGTAGAAGTCCGCCGCCACCGAGGTGTACTTCATGCCCTCGGCCTTGTTGACCGCCAGCATGATGCGCCGGCCGGTCTTGCGCAGGTAATCGGCGATGGCGCGGTCCTGCGGCGCCAGCCCCAGGCGGCCGTCGACGATAAAGATCACCACGTCGGCCTCGACCACCGCCTGCTTGGTCTGCTTGGCCATCTCGGCGACGATGCCTTCCTTGACCACGGGCTCGAAGCCGCCGGTATCGATGGCGATGAACGGACGTTCGCCGATGCGCCCTTCGCCGTAATGGCGGTCGCGCGTCAGGCCCGGCAGGTCGGCGACGAGCGCGTCGCGCGAGCGGGTCATGCGGTTGAATAGCGTCGACTTGCCCACATTGGGGCGGCCGACAAGTGCGATAACTGGTTTCATGCCATAAACGGAAACGGGGGCCGGCAACTGCCGCCCCCCGGTAACTCCGGAGTCAAGGGTTCCAACGGCAGCCCGCGCCACGTGCGCGCGGGCTGCCGCTTGTCCTGTCGGGCGCGGCGCGGGTCAGCGACCCGCTGCAATTGCCGCGCCAAGGATCATGCTACCGGATTCGGCGCCGGCCGTACCGACAGGTGTACGGCAGCGCGCATAGGGTCCTGTCAGCCAGGCTGGAATCCGTAGACGTCGCCGTCGCGCGTCTGGATCACCAGGGTCTGCCCCGCCACCACGGGCGCGGCGGTGATGGCGCTGCCATCGGTCTTCATGCGCGCCACCACCTGGCCGTCTTCGCGCGACAGGAAGTGGACATAGCCTTCGAAGTCGCCCATCACCACCGAGCGGCCCAGCGCCAGCGGCGCGCCCAGGCGGCGGTTGCGCAGGTCGGCGTTCTTCCAGCGCTCGCTGCCGTTCTGGCGGTCGAAGGCATGCACCACCGATTGCTCGTCGCTGGCGTAAAGCGCATTGTCATCCTGCGCGAGGCCTGCCGGCGACGAGAAATCCTTGCCCCATTGCGGCTGGCCGCTGGCCAGTTCCAGGCAGGCGACCCGGCCCTGGAAGGTGGTGGCGCAGACCTGGCGGCCGCTGACCATGGGCAGGCCGGTGACGTCGTTCAGGCGCTCGATCTCCGACACGCCCTTCGGGTAAGAAATCGCGCTTTCCCAGCGCAGCACGCCGTTGCCCGGCGTCAGCACGCCCAGCTTGCCGCCGGGAAAGCCCATCACGATGCCGTCGCCCGCGAACACCATGCCCATCGCCGCGCGCAGGTTCAGCGGGGTCTGCGAACGCTGGTAGATCCAGCGGCGCTCGCCGGTCTCGGCATCCAGCCCGAACACCCGGGTATCGGTGGTGCGCACCACCACCAGGCCGTTGCCGACCAGCGGCGCCGACAGGACCTCGCCATTGACCTGCTTCTTCCAGATCTGCTTGCCGCTGGCGTCGAACGCATAGACCGCGCCCTTCTCGCCCGCGACCGCGGTGACCGAGCCGTCGCTGCCCGGCCCGGAGGTCAGGTCCACGTCGGTCTTGGCCTTCCACAGCACGCGGCCGCTGGCGCCTTCGAGCGCCATCACGTTGCCGTTGTTGGACGACACATAGACATTGTTGCCCGCCGCGGCCGGCTGCATCGAATAGGGGCCGCTCTTGCCGACGTCGGCCTTCCAGGCCTGGCGCACCGCCAGCGTGCCCGATACCGGCTTGAGTTCGGCGGGCGGGTGCTTGTTTTCCTTGCTGAACAGCGCGCAGCCGCCCAGCGTGGCCAGGCAGGCAGCCGCCACCAGCGCACGGGAAATCGTGCGGGTAGGCTGGCGATGTACGGCACGGGAAAGCACTGACGTCATAACTTTACGGTCCTGTTGTTCGATCCGCGGGATCAACGGTATGGCAACGGTGGGCAACGATATGGCAACGGTTCAGGCAGCCGGATCAGGCCGCGCCCAGCGCATCGAGCTTGAACTGGATGATCTGGCGCATCGCCGGCTCGGCCTGGCCCAGCTTGTCCAGCGCCTTGCGATAGGCAGTGCGGGCATCGTCGCGCTTGTCCTGCGCGGCGAGCAGGTCGCCGCGACGGTCGGCATAGAGCGCGACGAAGGCGGCCGGCGGCTCGTCCTTGAGCAGCGCCAGGCCCTGGTCGTAGGCCTTCTCGTCGAGCAGCACGCCGGCCAGGCGTACGCGTGCCAGGTGCGAATATTCTTCGTCGCCGTGGTCGATGGCCCATTGCAGCTGGCTCTTGGCGGCGGTCAGGTCGCCCGCATCGTACAGCACGCGGCCGGCGACCAGTGCGCTCATCTGGCCGTACGCGGTACGGCCGAACTTGCCTTCCAGATCGGTCGCGGCGCGCTTGATGCGCTCGACATCGCGCGCCTCGGCGGCCTTGAGCACCTGCTCGTACAGCACAGCGGCTTCGCCCGCCTGCTTGCGCTCCCAGTACTTCCAGCCGTTCCAGCCGGCAAAGGCGAGCAGCGCGATGATCAGCACCCAGGTCAGCGCATTGCCGTACTGGCGCCACCAGGCCTTCAGATTCTCAAGCTGTTCCTGTTCTTCTAGATCGTAAGCCATGTCGAGGCAATCACCTGCGTTGGTTGGATACTCGTGGTGTGAGGCTGCGGCGCGAGGTTATTCGCTGGCGCCGACCATGGCGTCGATCAGGTAATCGACCAGGCCTTCGGCCGGCACGGTGGCCTGTTGCCCACCGCCTTCGGCCTGCCCGCGCTGGCGAAGTTCCTTGACCTGGACCACGCCGGCGGCGACTTCGTCGTCGCCAATGATAACGGCATAGGCCGCGCCGCTTGCGTCGGCGCGCTTCATCTGCGACTTGAAGCTACCGCCCTTGCCGTCCGGGCTGGCGTGCAGCACCACGTCCAGGCCGGCGTCGCGCAGGCGCTCGGCGGCCACCATTGCCTGCTGCGCGGCGGCCTCGCCCTGGTGCACCAGATAAACGTCGCAACCGACCGCCTCGGGCACCACGCCCTCTTCGCGGATCAGCTCGATGATGCGCTCGATGCCCATGGCCCAGCCGCAAGCCGGCGCCGGCTTGCCGCCCATCTGCGCGCTCAGCGGGTCATAGCGACCGCCGCCGGCGATGGTGCCCTGCGCGCCCAGCTTGTCGGTGATCCACTCGAACACCGTCAGGTTGTAGTAATCGAGGCCGCGCACCAGGCGCGGGTTGATCTTGAACGGGATGTTGTTTGCCTTCAGCAGGCGCTGCACGCCCTCGAAGTGCGCCAGCGATGCTTCGCCGAGGAAGTCGATCAGCTTGGGCGCGTTGGCCGCCATCTCCTGCAGCGCCGGGTTCTTGGTGTCGAGCACGCGCAGCGGGTTGGTGTACAGGCGGCGCTTGCTGTCGTCGTCGAGGATGTGCTGGAAGCCTTCCAGGTACTTGATCAGCTGCTCGCGGTGCGCCGCGCGCTCGTCGGCCTGCCCCAGCGAATTGATTTCGAGGCGCACGCCGGTCAGCCCCAGGTCATCCCACAGGCGCTGGCACATCAGGATGATCTCGGCATCCACGTCCGGGCCGGCGAAGCCCAGCGCCTCGGCGCCGAGCTGGTGGAACTGGCGATAGCGGCCGCGCTGCGGACGCTCGTGGCGGACCATCGGGCCGGTGTCCCACAGGCGCTTGGGGCCGTCGTACAGCAGGTTGTGCTCGATGGTGGCGCGTACCGCAGCGGCCGTGCCCTCCGGGCGCAGCGTCAGCTGCTCGCCGTTGAGCGAATCGGTGAAGGAGTACATCTCCTTCTCGACGATATCGGTGACCTCGCCGATGCCGCGCACGAACAGCTGGGTGTGCTCGACAATGGGCGTGCGGAGCTGCTGGTAGCCGTAGGCGCGCAGCATCGCGCGCGCCGCATTCTCGAAATGCTCCCACAGCGGCGCGTCGGCCGGCAGCATGTCGTTCATGCCCTTCACGCCTTGCAGCGCCTTGGCGGGGCGTGCCTTCGGTTCGGTCTTGGCTTCGCCCGCGGCGGCCATGTTCTCGGATTGCGTCATTCTGTTCTTGTCAGGCTACTGGGTCCCGGCCGGTCCGGCTCAGGCTGCCACGTCTTTGCCGGCCCGCGCAGCGCCCGGGCCGTAATGCGTGCGAACGTACTCGTCTACGATCGCCTGGAATTCTTCCGCGATGCGCTCGCCGCGCAGCGTCTTCACCTTGACGCCGTCGACGAACACCGGCGCCGCCGGCGATTCGCCCGAGCCCGGCAGCGAAATGCCGATATTGGCGTGCTTGCTTTCGCCCGGGCCGTTGACGATGCAGCCCATCACGGCCACGTCCATTTCCTCGACGCCCGGGTAGGCGGTCTTCCATTGCGGCATCTGTTCGCGCAGGTAGGCCTGGATGCTGGCCGCCAGCTCCTGGAACACCGTGCTGGTGGTGCGGCCGCAGCCCGGGCAGGCGATCACCATCGGGGTGAAATTGCGCAGGCCCATGGTCTGCAGGATTTCCTGCCCGACGTACACCTCTTTCTCGCGCGGCGCGCCGGGTTCAGGCGTCAGCGAGATGCGGATGGTGTCGCCGATGCCTTCCTGCAGCAGCACCGACAACGCCGCGGTGGAAGCGACGATGCCCTTGCTGCCCATGCCGGCCTCGGTCAGGCCGAGGTGCAGCGCGTAGTCGCAGCGACGCGCCAGCTCGCGGTACACCGCGACCAGCTCCTGCACCTGCGACACCTTGCACGACAGGATGATCTGGCTGCCCGGCAGGCCGATCTCCTCGGCCTTGCGGGCCGAGTCGATGGCCGAGGTGATCAGCGCCTCGATCATCACGCTCTGCGCCGGCCACGGCTCGGCGCGCCCTGCGTTCTGGTCCATGATGCGCGCGAGCAGGTCCTGGTCCAGGCTGCCCCAGTTCACGCCGATGCGCACCGGCTTGTTGTAACGGCACGCCATCTCGATCATCTGCGCGAACTGCGTATCGCGCTTGGCGCCCTGGCCGACATTGCCCGGGTTGATGCGGTACTTGGACAGCGCCTCGGCGCAGGCCGGATAGTCCTGCAGCAGCTTGTGGCCGTTGTAGTGGAAATCTCCCACCAGCGGCACGTCGACCCCCATCCGGTCGAGCTGTTCGCGGATCGACGGCACCGCGGCCGCGGCCTCGGGCGTGTTCACCGTGATGCGCACGATCTCGGAACCCGCACGCGCCAGCTCCTTGACCTGGATCGCGGTGCCGATTGCATCGACCGTGTCGGTATTGGTCATCGACTGCACCCGCACCGGCGCGTCGCCACCGATGGTCACCACATTGTCGCCCCACGCGACCCGCGCCTGGCGGGTCTGGCGGCGCGGCAGTGGGCCCGGCAGGACCGGGAGACAGAGCTGTTGGTTCATAGCGTTACCACCTTGCAAAGACGCAACTTGCCGCACCTCGCCCCGCATCAGGGCAGCGTCAGGCGCGCCACGTTGTTGCGGTTGGCTGCCTTCAGGTCGACCGGCGTGCCGCCGCGCGTGAACGATTCGACGCCCTTGACGTTGCCGATCACCACCTTGTACGGGGCCGTGCCGCTGCCGGCCATGGTCTGGCCGGACCTGGCGGTGCCGCCCATGACGACCTTGCCGCTA
>JABFVP010000598.1 GCA_013362725.1 Cupriavidus sp. | reverse complement strand
GAAGAGGGTGAAGTTGCTGGCGAACTGCGCCAGCCGCCGCGCCTTGTCCTCGCGCGGGATGTCGAGGTGCTGGTAGAGCGCCTCGCCCACCTGGAAGCGGCGCTCGCGGTAGGGCGAAACCAGCTCGCGCGGATAGATGTCGTATTCGCGCGCTTCACCGCTGGGGGCCTCGGCGATGCGTTCGCGCATGATGCCGAGCAGGCGCTGCAGCGCCTCGCCGCCGACCACATGGATATGCCACGGCTGCAGGTTGCCACCGGACGGCGCGCGCGCCGCGGCGTCCAGCACCCGGCGGATGGTGTCGGGCGCCACGGCCCGGGGCAGGAAGCCGCGAACGGACTTGCGGCTGGCGACGGCTTGGCTGACTTTCATCGGTGCTCCGGAAACAGGGATAGACGCGTGCGCGTCAGGCGAAGGGCGGCTCGCTGGTCCAGTCGAAGAAGTCCGGCATGTCGTGCGACACGGTTTCCGGGAAGGCGGCGGGGCGCTTTTCCAGGAATGCGCTGACGCCTTCCTTCACGTCGGCGGAGCGTCCGCGCGACTGGATCGCGCGGCTGTCGAGCTTGTGCGCTTCCATCGGGTGGCTGGCACCGGCCATGCGCCAGATCAGCTGGCGCGAGATCGCCACCGACACCGGCGCGGCATTGGCGGCGATTTCGCGCGCAATCGCCTGCGCCGCCGGCAACAGGTCTTCGGGGGCGTGCAGCGAGCGCACCAGGCCGCGTTCGTGCGCCTCCTGCGCCGAGAACACGCGGCCGGTATAGCACCACTCCAGCGCGGTCGAGATCCCGACCACGCGCGACAGGAACCACGACGACGCCGCTTCCGGCGTGATGCCGCGGCGTGCAAAGACGAAACCGAACTTGGCATCGGTCGACGCCAGCCGGATATCCATCGGCAGCTGCATGGTCACGCCCACGCCGACCGCGGCGCCATTGACCGCGGCAATTACCGGCTTGAGGCTGCGGAAGATGCGCAGCGACACGCGCCCGCCGCCGTCGCGATGCGCGGTGTCCGGGCTGGCGCCATAGCGCTTTTCGAAATCGAAGGTGGAGCTGCCGCCGGACAGGTCGGCGCCGGCGCAGAACGCGCGGCCGGAGCCGGTGACGATCACCGCGCGCACGTTGTCGTCGGCATCGGTGGCGTCGAACGCGGCGATCAGCTCGTGCATCATCTGCGCGGTGAAGGCATTGAGCTGGTCCGGGCGGTGCAGCGTGATGGTGGCGACGCCGTCTGCAACGGCGTAGCGCAGGGTTTCGAACGAAGGCGTGGCTGGCGTCATGCGAGGCTCCTGCTGGGGGATGGGAAGGTTGCCGCAGGGTGCCGGAACAAGCGCCGGCAGTGGGGGCGGGGCTCGCCCAACACTAGTGCAGATTGCGCCGCCCGCAATCGTCGCTTCCGACGAGGCTGGGACGGCGCGCGCCGCCGTAGACTGATGCCGATCAAGCGGCAGGGCCGGCACATCGCGACATTGCGCCGTGCTTGCTGCATGCAAAGACAGCAAAAGGACCACCATGAAGACACGCATCACCGAATTGCTTGGCATCCGCTACCCGATCATCCAGGGCGGCATGCAATGGGTTGGCTACGCTGAAATGGCCTCCGCCGTTTCCAACGCGGGCGGCCTGGGCATCCTGACGGCGCTGACGCAGCCCACGCCCGAGGACCTGGGCGCCGAGATCCGCCGCTGCCGCGAGATGACCGACAAGCCGTTTGGCGTGAACCTGACCCTGCTGCCGTCGATCAACCCGCCGCCGTACGCGCGCTACCTCGACGTCATCATCGAGAGCGGCGTCAAGGTGCTGGAGACTGCCGGCAACAATCCCAAGGAACATATCGCGCGGGCCAAGGCCGCGGGCATCAAGGTGATCCACAAATGCGTGGCGGTGCGCCACGCGCTGTCGGCCGAGCGGCTGGGCGTGGATGCGGTCTCGATCGACGGCTTCGAGTGCGCTGGCCATCCGGGCGAGGACGATGTGCCCGGCATGGTGCTGATCCCGCAGGCGGTGCGCAAGCTGTCGGTCCCGGTGATCGCCTCGGGCGGCATCGCCGACGGGCGCGGCATGGCGGCGGCGCTGGTGCTGGGTGCCGAGGGCGTCAACATGGGCACGCGCTTCTGCGCCACGCGCGAGGCGCCGATCCACGACAACGTCAAGCAGGCGCTGGTGCAGGCCAGCGAGCGCGACACCAACCTGATCTTCCGCACCCTGCACAACACCGCGCGCGTGCTCAAGAATGCCGTGTCGGACGAAGTGGTCAGCATCGAACGCCGTCCCGGCGGCGCCCAGTTCGAGGACGTCAAGCACCTTGTCGCCGGCGTGCGCGGCAAGGCCGCGCTCAAGGCGGGCGAGACCGACGGCGGCATCATCAGCGCCGGCCAGTGCGTGGGCCTGATCGACGACGTGCCCAGCTGCGAAGAACTGATCGCGCGCATGGTGGCCGATTGCCGCGAACACCTCAGCGTGGCCTCGCGCTAC
>JABFVP010000581.1 GCA_013362725.1 Cupriavidus sp. | reverse complement strand
TTCCAGGTCGGCCCCACGCCCGGATTGCCATCGATGCTGTGGCAGCCGACGCAGCCCTTGCTCTGCGCCAGCGCGCGGCCCTTCTCGATGGTGCCGGCAGCACCTGCCGCACCCGGCGCGGCGGCGGCCATGGCCGCCGGCGGCGCCGCGGCCTTCGCCAGCGTCATCGCGAAGGTCTGCTGCTTCGTCAGCCACGCCTCGTATGCGGCCGGCTCTTCCACCACCACCGTGCCGCGCATGTTGTAATGCCCCACGCCGCACAGCTGCGCGCACAGGATGTCGAAGCGTCCCGCCTGCGTGGGCGAGAACCAGAACGACGTCACCATGCCCGGCACCATGTTCATGCGTGCGCGGAACGGCGGCACGTAGAAGTCATGCAGCACGTCCTTGGAGCGCAGCAGCACCTTGACTGGCTTGTTCAGCGGCAGGTGTACCTCCGGGCCGACGATGACGATGTTGTCGAGCCCGCGCGGGTCGTCCGGATCCAGCCCGAGCGGATTCGCGCCGGTGACGAAGCGCGCGTCCGAAGCGCCCAGCTGCCCGCTCTTGCCGGGAAAGCGAAACGCCCACGACCACTGCTGCCCGACCACTTCCATCACCATCGCGTCACGCGGCGGGCGCACGTAGTCGGCGTAGACGAACAGGCCCGGCGCCAGCAGCAGGATCACGCCCAGCGTGGTGCCGCCGATCAGCCACAGTTCAAGCCGGCTGTTCTCGGGGTGATAGGACGCGCGGTGGCCGTTGCCGCCGTTGGGATGCGGCGCATCATGGCGAAAGCGCCAGACGATGTAGCCGACGAACAGGTTGATGCCGATAAAGAAGATGCCGGTGATGACGAGGGTAATGGTCAGCGTGTCGTCCATCTGTTTCCAGTTGGACGCCAGCGGCGTTGCCCACCACGGGCTCAGGAAATGGAAGAGCACCGAAGCGGCAACCATGACGACGAGTGCGATGGCGATCGCCATATCCACCCTCCTCCTCGCGCGCGGCGAGGGATGCGCAAGTCACGCAGGTAGAGATAAGACTAGTGCATGCCGTCAGGTCACGGCAAGGCGACACGCCGAAGCATTGGTGTCGCACTGCACAAGTGCGCCGAACAAGGAAAAAACGGCGGCAGGAACCGTGGTTCCCGCCGCCGCTGCTACTACTGTGTGCCGGTCCAGCGTGCTGGCCCGGCTCGCGCTCAGTGCGACACGTCCTTGCTTTCCAGCTTCCAGTAGCACGCCGCCGCCGCGATGCCGAAGATCAGGTGGCCGACGAAGGTATGCCAGCCGCGCACCTCGACGAACCATGGGAACGCCCGCGTCATCAAATAGAAGTTGAAGACGTACACCAGCGCGCCGAACACCGCGCCGGCCAGCATGGCCAGGCCCAGGCTGGAATCGAGCGTGAACGGTGCCAGGATTGCGGCGAGGATCATGCCGAGCACCGCGCCCAGCACAAAGTGGATCACCAGCGCCGCGGCCACGGTGCCGACGCTGAACAGCGAGGTCTGCAGCACCTCGGGCCCCATCACGATCGCCGCGATCATGCGCGTGGCCACCCACGGGTTCACGCCCGACACCATCGACGACCAGAACAGTTCCAGCACCAGCAGCAACGCGCCCGCCGCCAGCCCCGACACCGCTGCCGCGGTCCAGTCCGGCAGTCGTCGCACGTAGTGGTGCGATTGCATGTGAAGTTCCATAGCCACCTCCGTCTCTCGTCGGCGGGGCATCGCACGAAAGGGGAAACACGCCCCGCGTCTCTGCTCAGCATAGGACACGAGCTCAGCGCTTCGAGGGCGGCCAGCCGAAAAAAGGCTCGGATTGCGTACGTCGCGCAACGGCCGGCCCGGGCAAGTGCGGCCAGCGATCCCTGCGCGCGCCGGCACAAGCGCCGCATCGGGGACAATCCCGATGCGCACACCGTCCATACCGCACACACTGCCTATACTGGAAGCACAAAAGAGAGACAGGAGACCGCCATGCACTTCACCGCGCATGATCTTGTATTCCTGATTCCGATGGCGCTGGTAGGCGTGATCGCCATGGGCTCGATCCCGGTGACCGCCAGGTTCCTGCGCATCAGTTGCCGCACCATGGGCGCGCTGATCGGTGCACTGGTCGCGGTGCTGGTGCTGGAGGCATTACCGCTGCTGATCTGACTCCCGCCGCAGTCCGGTCCGCGCGGAGTCGAGGAGGGCCCGCCATGTCCATCGGCGTGCTTGCCGCCATCATGGCGGTGGTGTTGTGTATTACCGTGTTGCGGGCGCTGTGGCGCTGCAGCCATCCGTACCGAATGCGGTATCGGCGGTGCGTCGCGCAGCGGCAGCGCGCGGGGCTGTGCCGGCACGCGCCGCGCAGGCACGGCTAAAGAGGTCCTCTGCAGGCCGTCGACATTGCGCAGCGCCGCTAGCGGCGCTTTCAACGCGCCCATCACGCGCTACCGCCGGCGCCAAGCCCGCGCATCTCGAGGCGGGTGCCAATGTGCTGCTTGCG
>JABFVP010000338.1 GCA_013362725.1 Cupriavidus sp. | reverse complement strand
GGCGGGTTGGCGCCCCGACTGCTGGCGCGCGTTTGCGCGCGACCTGGGCATCCTGGGCGCCGCGTTTCCCGAGCACCTCGGCGGCCTCGGCGGCGGCGCCGTCGAGCATATGGTGGTGATGGAACAACTGGGCCGGCACCTGGTGCTGGAGCCCTACCTGGGCACCGTGGTGCTGGGTGGCGGCGCGCTGCTGCACGGCAGCCCCGAGCTGGCGGCGCAGTGGATCCCGGCCATCATCGGCGGCGAGGCTACCGTGGGTTGGGCCCATGCCGAGCCCGCCAGCCGCTACTGCCGGCACGACGTGCAGGCCAGCGCCACGCGCCAGGGCGACGGCTATCGGCTCAGCGGCCACAAGCACGCCGTGGCCGGCGCGCCGTTCGCCTCGCATCTGCTGGTCAGCGCCCGCAGCAGCGGTGCGCGCCGGGACCAGCGCGGCATCAGCCTGTTCTGGCTCGCGCGCGACACGCCGGGCGTGACGCTGCGCGAATATCCCACTTTCGACGGCCAGCGCGCCGCCGAGGTGCTGCTCGACAACGTGCAGGTGCCGGCCAGCCAGCGCATCGGCGCGGAAGGCGAAGCCTTTGCACTGATCGAGCAGCTGTGCGACCACGCCATGGTCGCGCTGGCCGCCGAGGCCAATGGCGCGATGGCGCGCATGCTGGCCGACACCATCGACTACGCGCGCCAGCGCAAGCAGTTCGGCGTGCCGATCGGCACCTTCCAGGTGCTGCAGCACCGCATGGCCGACATGTACATGCAGCTGGAGCAATCCGTGGCGCTGACCCAGGTGGCCGCGATGCAGGCCGCCAGCGCTGCGCCCGTGCGCGCGCAGGCCGCGTGCGCCGCGAAGATCCAGGCCGGCCAGGCGGGCGCCTTCGTCGGCCAGGGCGCGGTGCAGATCCACGGCGGCATGGGCGTGACCGAGGAGCTGGCCGTGGGCCACTACTTCAAGCGCGTCACGGCGATTGACCTGCAGATGGGCTCGGCCGAGCACCACCTGCGCCGCTATGCCGACCTGCTCTATCCCGCCCGGGCCGCGGCCTGAAGCCGCCCCGATCCACGACCGATTACCAGCGAGGCCCGTCGATGCATCTCGATTTCTCCCCGCAAGACCAGCAGTTCCGCGAAGAAGTGCGCGCCTGGATTGCCCAGGCCTATGACGCCGACCTGCGCGCGATGATGGCGCAGTCCAAGAACGGCTACCTCGACAAGGCCGGACAGGTGCGCTGGCAGAAGGCGCTGCACGCGCGCGGCTGGGCCGCGCCGAACTGGCCGAAGGAATACGGCGGCCCAGGCTGGAGCGCGACCGAGCGCTTTATCTTCCAGTCCGAGCTGGCCGCGGCGGGATGCCCGCCGGTGTCGCCGATGGGCCTGAAGATGGTCGCGCCGGTGATCATGAAGTACGGCACGCCCGAGCAGAAGCAGCGCTTCCTGCCGCCGATCCTGAGCTCTGAGGTGTGGTGGTGCCAGGGCTATTCCGAGCCCAATTCCGGCTCCGACCTGGCGTCGCTGCAGCTGCGCGCCGACCACGGCAGCGACAGCGACGGCGAGCACTACATCCTGAACGGCTCCAAGATCTGGACCACGCATGCGCAATGGGCCGACTGGATGTTCTGTCTGGTGCGCACCAGCCGCGAATCGAAGCGCCAGGAGGGGATTTCGTTCTTGCTGCTCGACATGCATACGTCCGGCATTACGGTATCGCCGCTGCCGACGCTGGATGGCCCCGTGCCCGGCCAGCAGGAGGTGAACCAGGTTTTCTTCGAGAACGTGCGGGTGCCGGTGGCCAACCGCATCGGCGAGGAAGGCAAGGGCTGGACCTACGCCAAGTACCTGCTGGAATTCGAGCGCGGCGGCACGTATAGCCCGATGCTGCGCAAGCAGTTGTCCAAGATCGCGGAGATCGCCGCGGAGCAGCCTGGCGACGACGGTGAGCTGCTGCTGGACGATCCGGTGTTCCGGCGCAAGCTGGCCGTACTGCATCTGCGTGCGGCGGCGCTGGAAGCGGTGGAACTGCGCGTGTTTTCCGGAGTGGAATCGGGCACCTCGATCGGCGCCGCGTCGAGCATGCTCAAGCTCACGGGTACCGAGACGCTGCAGGCGGCAAGCGAGCTTGCGGTGGAGGCGGCGGGGCCTGCGGCGCTGCCGTTCGTGCAGGATACCTGGGCGGAACTGCAGGGACGCGACGCGCCCCCGCGGGTCGGGCCGGATTATGCGGCGGTGCTGGCGCCGCGTTATTTCAACTATCGGAAGGCGTCGATCTATGGGGGGTCCAATGAGATCCAGCGGAACATTATTGCGAAGCTGGTGTTGGGGCTTTAGGTGGGGGGTCGACGTTCGACAGGGACGATTCTTTGGAATGATCGCTGTTGGTGACATGCTGTCGGCCTTTGAACCGCCTGGTTCCGCCCTGCTGGGCGGGTCACTTTTTGGCCGAGCGCCAAAAAGTAACCAAAAAACGCGTCGCCTGAGCGGCTGGCTAA
>JABFVP010000106.1 GCA_013362725.1 Cupriavidus sp. | reverse complement strand
GCAGCCGGGCGTGCCGCCGCTGCTGGGCCTGCCGCGCCTGTACATCGCGTCGCAACTGGGCGCCTGGCTCACCGACGACCGCCATGCGCTGCCGCCCGACTGCATGACCGACGTGGGCCGCAAGCTCAACACCGCCGACATCAATGCGGTGGCCAGCTGGCTGGCGATCCAGCCGGTGCCGGCCAACACGAAGCCGGCCGCCGCGCCGCCGGCACCGCTGCCGATGAAGTGCAGCGCCATGCCCAAGGGCTGAGCTGTCCTTCTTTCCATGCTGCGCCGCCTCCTCTACCTCCTCGTCGCGCTGGTTCTGCTGCTGGCCCTGGCGACGCTGGCGCTGGTGGCCATCAACCTGCGCGGCGAGGACAAACTGCCGCCCACGCCGACGCGCTTCGAGGCCACGCAGGCCCTGGTCGAGCGCGGCCGCTACCTGGCGCGCGCCGGCCACTGCGCCGGCTGTCACACGGTGCGCGGCGGCGAGCCCTATGCCGGGGGCCTGGGCATCGGGACGCCCTTCGGCACCATCTTCTCGAGCAACCTCACGCCCGACGAGACGCATGGCATCGGCAGCTGGAGCGTGGACCATTTCTGGCGCGCGATGCACAACGGCCGCGCGAAGGACGGCCGCCTGCTCTACCCGGCCTTTCCCTACCCGAGCTTCACCCGGCTGACCCGCGAGGACTCCGACGCGCTCTATGCCTACCTGCGCACCGTGCCACCGTCGGATCGCCCCGACACGCCGCATGCGCTGCGCTTTCCCTACAACACGCAGCTGGCACTGGCCGTGTGGCGCGCGCTCTCGTTCAAGCCGGGCGTGTACGAGAAGGATGCGTCGAAAAGCGCCGAATGGAACCGCGGCGCCTACCTGGTGGAAGGCGCTGCCCACTGCATCGCCTGCCACGGCGCGCGCAACTCGCTGGGCGCTACGCTCGACGGGCGCGGCCTGTCGGGTGGGCTGATCCCCGGCGAGAACTGGTACGCACCCGCGCTCAACGCGCCCAACGAAGCCGGCGTCGCCCAGTGGAAGCCCGAGGAGATCGTGGCGCTGCTCAAGACCGGCACCTCGGCGCGCGGCTCGGTCATGGGCCCGATGGCCGACGTCGTGTGGGGCAGCACGCAGCACCTGAACCACGAAGACCTCGGCGCCATCGCGCAGTACCTGCGCCAGCTGCCCCAGACCCCGCCGCCTGCGCGCCCGCCCGGCCCGCTCGCGCGCGACCGCACCGTGATGTCCCGCGGCAGTGCCATCTACGACCAGCGCTGTGCCTACTGCCACGGCGAGAAAGGCGAAGGTGCGCCGGGCGCCTATCCGCCGCTGGCGGGCAACCGCTCGGTCAACATGGACACGCCCGCGAACCTGGTCCAGATCGTGCGGCACGGTGGCTTCCTGCCCGCCACCGCCGGCAATCCGCGGCCCTATGGCATGCCGCCTTTCGGGCCGGTGCTGGACGACCGCGACATCGCCGACGTGCTGACCTTCGTGCGCGGCTCCTGGGGCAACGACGCACCGCCGGTGGGCATGGCCGACGCGATGCGCCGCTGAGGCCGCGTGCTTCCTTCGTTCAGTACGCGCCGGGCGGCGGTGTCGCGCCGAGCCGCCGATAGCGCGCCGCCGCCAGCCAGCGCCCCATCGGCGCCTTGATCGAGTCTGCAGCCGGCGACTGGCCCGGGAAACTCGGCGTCATTCCCAGCCGGCGCAGGATGCGGTTGAACTGATGCACGCGAGCCGTGCGCCGCGTCACAGAGGTGTAGAAGTTCACGCCCAGCGAGACCGAGACGCCGTCGCCCGGCGTCACCCAGCGCGTGTCCGTGCGGGTCATGTGCGGCGAGGTGCTGGGGAAGTAGACGCCATCGCCGGGCCCGGTCTGGAACTCGCGGCTGCGCGCGCGAAAGGCTTCCTGGTAGGGCACCTGCACGCCACCGGCGATGAAGTCCTCGACCACCGTCGCGGGCACCACCTCACGGTCGCCGTTGTCCCAGACATTCATCGTCTTGCGCCCGCGCAGTTGCAGCCAGAAGTTGTTTTCGCGATCGATGTGGAAGGGGGTGACCGACGGCGGCGCCGAGATGAAGATGAAGCCGGTGACCAGGAAGATGCCCGGCTGCTCCGGCTCGATGACGGGGCGCAGGTCGTCCACGATGCGCTGCAACGCGGCGGCATAGCGCGGATCGGTCTGCACGTTGTAGAGCGCCAGCCACGCGCCCGGCTCCTCGATGCGCTCGAAGACCTGGTCGATCGACAGGCCCTGCGGATGCGTCGGCTCGTGCGTGAAGGAGGAGCCCTGGGTCGTGCCCGGCTTGAGGAAGCGGCACTGCTGCTTTGGCCATGAGGCTGTTGGCCAGTTCCTGCAGCGCCGGCATCTGGAACAGCGGATGCTGGTCGATGTTGTGCCGCAGGGGGTTCATGCGGCGGGTGGAAAAGCTGGCCGGGTCGGCCGGGCTGACACGGTACGTCGACGAGCCGTTCTGCTCCTCATCCATGCGCTC
>JABFVP010000205.1 GCA_013362725.1 Cupriavidus sp. | reverse complement strand
CCCGCCGCAACGGGCGGCGGGCGCGGAGTTGGCATAAGGCGCGGGGCCGCGGTGCGCGGAAGCGGTCGCAGGCGTCATCCGGCCACTCAGGCGATCTTGAAGCGCGACACCGAGTTGCGCAGCTCCTCGCTCAGCAGCGTCAGCTGGCGCACCGACTGCGCGGTCTGGCGCGTGCCGGTGGTGGTCTGCTCGGTGACCTGCAGGATGCGCTCGATATGGCGCGCCACGGTGGTGGCCAGGTCGGCCTCGTGCGAGGTCGACTGCGAGATCTGCTCGATCAGCTCGGCAAGCTGGCGCGAGACGCGCCCGATCTCGACCAGCGCGGCACCGGCGTGGTCCGACAGCCGCGCGCCTTCGACCACGCCCTGGGTGCTGCGCTCCATCGCGTGCACCGCGTCCTGGGTATCGGTCTGGATGGTGCGGATCAGCGCGCCGATCTGCTTGGTCGCCTCGCCTGAGCGTTCGGCCAGCCGCTGCACTTCTTCGGCCACCACCGAGAAGCCGCGCCCGGCCTCGCCCGCCGACGCCGCCTGGATGGCGGCGTTGAGCGCCAGCACGTTGGTCTGCTCGGTAATGTCCGAGATCAGCTCGACGATTTCGCCGATCTCCTGCGACGACTCGCCCAGCCGCTTGATGCGCTTGGAGGTTTCCTGGATCTGCTCGCGGATGTCGTTCATGCCGGCAATCGCGTTCTGCACCGCCTGCTGGCCCTGTTCCGCGGCCGACAGCGAGGCGCGCGCGACGTGGGCGGATTCGGCCGCGCCGCGCGATACCTGCGTGATACGGTCCGCCATCTCCACCACCGACTCGCCGGTCTGGCGGATCTGGCGCGACTGCTCTTCGGTGGTCGACACCAGCTGGGTCGAGGTGGCCTGCACCTGTCCCGAGGCCTGCGTCACCTCGCCCGCGGTTTGCTGCACCCGGCCGACCAGCTCGCGCAGTTCTTCCACGGTGTAGTTGACCGAGTCGGCGATCGCGCCGGTGATGTCCTCGGTCACGGTGGCCTGGCGCGTCAGGTCGCCGTCGGCGATGTCCTGCAGCTCGTTCATCAGCTGCAGAATCGCCTTCTGCGTATTGTCGTTGTTGCGCTTTTCGTCGAGCCGGCGGGCCTCGGCCTCGCGCTCGCGCGCCTCGGCTTCGAGCGCGCGCATGCGCGAATCGCGCAGGTACAGCGCGGCCAGGCCGACCAGGCACAGCAGCGTCAGCGCCGCCGACACCACGGTCGCGCCCAGCGTCACCGGGCGGCTCCGCGCCGACTGCGCGTAGGCGCGCTGCAGCGCCGACAGTTCGGCGCGCAGCGCCTCGTTGTCGTTGAAGATCTGCTGCTGCGCGCGCTTGGCGGCGATCAGCCCGGGCAGGTTCTGCAGGATGGTCTGGGTGGTCTTCTGCACCGCCTCGAAGCGCTGCGACAGCTGCTGCAGGTAGCCGCGCGTCTCCTCGTCGGCGGCGGCGGACAGCCGCAGCGCCTCGCTGCCGTTGAGCAGGCCGTCCAGGGTCTCGCGGAAGGTGTTGGTGTCCTTGCCCAGCAGGAACGCGGTCTCCGGGTTGACGCCTTCGCCGGCCAGGAACTCGTTCAGGTTCTTGCCCAGGCGCTGGGTCAGCATCACCAGCTGCGCCGAGGCCGCCACCTCGCGCGCATTGGCGCCGGACTGCAGCTTGATCGCCGCCACCTGTTCGGCCGCTTCGAGAAGTTCGGGGTTGGAGGCGTTGAAGATCTGCAGGGTCTGGCCGATGGTGGTCAGCACCGGCTGCTGCGCCAGCACGTCGGCGGCGCTCTTCTCGGAGCGCTGCCATGACTGCATCGCGGCCTCCAGCAGCGGCTCGGCCGCGCCCGTGGTGGCGCGCACGCGCTTTTCGTCGCTGCCTTGCTGCAGCGCCTTCAGGTCGCCCGAGAGCGCGTCGCGGGACTGGCGCAGCTGGATGAAGGCCTGCGCATTGCCCAGCAGCGCGACCGGCACCGCCTTGCCCAGGCGCTGCGAATGCATCAGCATGTCGCCGGCCACCTCGATCTGCGCGGCGGCATTGTTGGCGATGCGGTTATCCAGGTACACCGAGCCCAGCAGCGCCACCAGCGACACCACCACGCCCACGGTCAGCAGCCGCTGCTGCGAGGCGAACGGCATGCGGCCCAGCCAGCGGCCGAGGTGCTCCAGCGGCGTCGCGCCCAGCCCCGCGGCGGAGGGCGGCACGGGCGCCGGTTCCGGGCCGCCGGCATAGGCCATGCCGGTCCCGTCCGCAAAGTCCGGACCGTCGGGGCCAGCGGCGAGGCTGGCGGCAGCGTCGGCTGCCGGCGTGCGCCGGCCCAGGCTGAAATTCTTGTATCCCATGGCACCCTCTTCCGTTTTATCGTTGTCATCCCCGGCGGCTCGTGCCGGGTGCGGCAGGCCAAGGGCTGCGCGCCATCATTGTCCGTGCCTGGCGTGCCCGGCCCGCGCGCGTCAGGCGGCTGCCCGGCCAGCTTGCAGGAAGGCGGGCGCGTCCAGCAGCGC
>JABFVP010000468.1 GCA_013362725.1 Cupriavidus sp. | reverse complement strand
GATTCGTCCACCACCAGCACGCAGCCGGACGCTTCGGCCAGTTCGACATAGTCCACCAGCGGCGCCACGCTGCCGGTGGTGCTGTAGACCGAATCCACCATGATCACGCCCGGGCCGAAACGCTCCAGCTGCCGGCGCACGTGGTCGCAATCGTTGTGGCGCACCGGCACCGCCTGCGCGCCCGCGGCGATGATCCCTTCCCACAGCGAGGCATGGCCGTTCATGTCGATATAGACCGGAATGCCGGGGCCGGCGATGCACTGCACCAGGCCCACGTTTGCGGCCCAGCCGGACTGCGCGATCAGCCCGTCCTCGGCCTGCATCAGGTCGGCGATCTTGCGCTCGACGCGCCGCTGCGGCGTATCGCCGTGCATGAACACGGACGACATCAGCAGCTCCGGCGCGTCATCGACAAAGGCCCGCATCTGCGCCTGCACCAGCGAGGCCTCGCCCAGCAGGCACAGGTAGTCGTTGCTGCTCAGGTGCAGCGCGTCGGGTCCGGGAGCCAGCCCGTGCAGCAGGTGGTCCCCGCCCCAGAGCTTGCCCATGCGTTCCTCGAAATGCTGCGCCATGCGCGTGGTGATCCAGGGCGGCAGGGTCGGGGCCTTGTTGCGGCAGGCATGGTGGCGGGATTGCACAGGCGCGGCTTCGGAGAGCATCGGTCGTCCTTCAACAGATAAATATGAATCGGAGGAAAGCGGCAAGGCTTGCATGGCGCTTGCGCCAAAGCCAGCCGCCCATGCGTGGGGTGCCGGGCGCAACGGTCCCTGGTGGCGCGCCGGGTGCCGGCATGCCATGGGTCGCGGTTCATGTAGCGACCACTGTGCCAGTCTTAGCGAAGGATTGTGACGGGACTTCCACCAATCCAACGTCTGCATGCAGACTAGGTGGACCGGAGAACGCGGTCACGCGGCAGCGCAAGGCGGCGCGGGTTCAGCAGGGGTTTTTCGCACCGAAACATGCTTAATGAAGCACTTGTGCGGGGCGCGATGCCGGGCGCTGTGCGGCCCGGTGCGCTGTAGTGAGAGGATCGAGGCTTGCTGCCGCGCGGCATTGGCGGCCGCGCGGCGGCCTGGGGGGCGGCTGTGCGCGCTTACACGGCGCCCCGCCGTAGTGCAAGGTACGGCAATCAGCCCGCGCCGGCGCCATCCAGCGCCGCGCCGCGCGCTTCCAGGGTGCGGCGGGCAATATTGAGCTGGTGGATCTGCGTGGTGCCTTCATACAGCCTGAACAGCCGCACATCGCGATAGAAGCGCTCGGCGACGGTGCGCGCCATATACCCGCTGCCGCCGAACACCTGCACCGCGCGATCCGCCACGCGGCCGGCCATTTCCGAGGCGAACAGCTTGCACATCGACGCCTCCATGGTCACGTCCTCGCCGGCATCGCGCTTGCGCGCGGTTTCCAGCACCAGCGCGCGGGCCGCGTGCAGTTCGGTGTTGCTGTCGGCAATCATCTGCTGCACCAGCTGGTAGTCGGCAATCGGCTTGCCGAACTGGCGCCGCTGCGCCGCGTAGCGAACCATCTCGTCGACCATCCGGACCGCCGGCCCCACGCACAGTCCGGCCAGGTTGATGCGCTGCTTGTTCAGCGCCTTCATCGCGGTCTTGAAGCCGACATTGGGCTTGCCGCCGACGATGGCGCTGGCCGGCACGCGGCAGTCCTTCAGGTAGACGTCGCCCACGGGCGAGCCGTGCTGGCCCATCTTGCGTTCCGGCTCGCTGGTGCTCAGGCCCGGCGTGCCGCGCTCGACCAGGAAGGCGCTGATGCCATGCGCGCCCGGCGTGCCGGGGTCGGTGCGGGCGAACACGGTGAACAGGTCGGCGATCGGCGCATTGGTGATAAAGCACTTGCTGCCGTTGAGCACGTAGTGGTCGCCGTCCTGCCTGGCCGTGGTCTGCAGCGCGGTGGCATCGGAGCCGGCGTCCGGTTCGGTCAGCGCGAAGCAGCCGGTGACCTTGCCGGAGGCCAGCTGCGGCAGGTAGCGCTGGCGCTGCGCCTCGGTGCCGTCGGCCACCAGCGACTCCGAGGCGATGCCGGTATTGCCGCCGAAGCGGGCGCGGAATACCGTGGCCGCCTGCGACACCTCGATGTTCACCTGCGCCAACTCTTCGGTGGTCAGCCCGGCGCCGCCGTAGGCCTCCGGAATGCTGTGGCCGAACAGGCCGAGGCGGCGCATCTGCTCGACCACGGGCTCGGGGATGACATCGGTCTGGTCGATCTGCGCCTCGAGCGGGATGCAGGTTTCCAGCACGAAGCGGCGGAGTTCGGCAAGCAGCGCTTGCTGGCGGGCGGAGTCGCGGATCATGGAGGGTTCCGGTGATGGGTTGAGGGTGGTGGGGCGCGGCTACTGTGCCGTGATGCCGGCGGTCTTCAGCACGCCGGTCCATTTCTTCGTTTCGGCATCGAGGAAGCGGTCGAACGCGGCCGCGGGTTGCGGGGCCAGGTCCATGCCGAGTTCGGCCAGGCGGCGCGTGGTGGACGGGTCGGCGGTGGC
>JABFVP010000659.1 GCA_013362725.1 Cupriavidus sp. | reverse complement strand
GCATGCCGGTGATGGTCGAGGTCTATCCCGACCGCCTGCGCCGCCGTTCGCGCGAGCGGGAAGAGGACAGCCGCTGGACGCCCGAGCAGCGCATCCGCTGGCTGGTGGGCAAGGGGCTGCGCGCACAGCTGCGCACCGGCAACCTGCTGACCGGGCAGGTGTACGTGGCGCTGGACTTCTTCCCCCATGCGACGGCGGCCAAGGTGGACGTGGACAAGAACCCGCTGGAACTGCCTACTGTGCCCAACAGCCTGGACGACCTGCAGGCGCAGGTGCTGGAGCTGGTGACCAAGATCAACCAGGTGCCTTTCGAGCAGATCGGCAAGGACGCGCGCACCGTGCTCGCGTCCATGGACAAGACGCTCAAGAGCGTCGAGCAGCTCACGCGCGGCCTGAACAACGACGTGTCGCCGGAAATCGCCGCCGCCATGAAGGACGTGCGCAAGACGCTGGATACCGCCGAGCGCACCATCGCCAGCGACTCGCCCCTGCAGCAGGACATGCGCCAGACGCTGCAGGAGCTGACGCGCGCGGCCGCCTCGCTGCGCGTGCTGACCGACTACCTCGAACGGCACCCCGAGTCGCTCTTGCGCGGCAAGCCGGAGGACACCAAGAAATGACCCTTGATGAGACGTTGAAGAAGTCCTCCCTGCGCCTGGTCGTGCCTGCCGCCTTGCTCGGCCTGCTGGCGGCCTGCGGCGGCACGCCGACACGCTACTACACGCTGGCCGAAGGCACGCCGCCCGCCGCCGCCCAGCGCAGCACGGCGGACAACGCGGCCCTTGCCATCGAGATGGCGCCGGTCGCCTTGCCCGAACGCCTGGCGCGGCCGCAACTGGTGGTTCGCCGCAGCGGCGGCCTGCTGCCATCGCGCGAAGCATCCGAGGCCGAGGTCGACGTGCTGGAGCAATCGCGCTGGTCCTCGTCCTTCGAGTACGAGCTGCGCGACGCGCTGGCCTCCGCCATCGCCGGCCGGCTGTCGGCCTTCGACGCCACCAAGTCCGGCCGTCCGCGCGGCATTCCGGTCTACCGCATCGCGGTGCAACTGCGCGAGTTCGATGCGCAGCCCGGCACGCGGGTGGACTCGGCCTTCGGCTGGAGCATTCGCCGGGGCGACGGCGACGCGCTCCTCACGTGCCAGATGCGCCTGAGCGAGGCGGTCACGGGCGGTGTGGACGGCGTGGCCGCAGGTGCCCAGCGATTGACCGGGCGGCTGGCGGACGAGATCGCGCGCAACGTCGGCGCCCTGGCAGCGAACCAGGCGGCGAGCTGCCCGGCGGCCTGACGCTCAGGCCGAAGGTTGGCACGCCCACGGCAGCTTGCCGCCGTGGCGCTGGAGCATCTGCGGGTTGCCGCGCAGGAAAAAATCGGCTTTTACCGAGCGCGCGGTATTGCCCGCCATGTAGTCGACGGTGTAGCGGTAGGTGCAGTCGAAGTCGGGGGCGATCTGCCGCAGCGCCTGGCAGATGATCCGGTCCACCCCCGGCTGGCCCGGCTCGTCGATGCGGTTGAACCACAGCGGCGCCACGCGCACCGCCAGCAGGCGCGGCAGGAAGTAGCAGTTGACGTCGACCAGGTAGTCGTGCTCGCCCAGCACGCTGGGCCAGCGGCCCAGGCTTTCGCAGTCGTCGCGGCAGACAAAGCGATGTTCGCGGTCGACGATGTTGCGCAGCGAATAGCTCCATTGCCGGCCTTGCCTGCAGACCTCCAGGCAGTCCGCGATGTGCGTGGGCGCCAGCGCGTTGTCGTCGTCCAGGAAGACGAGGTACTCGCCGCGGGCGAGGAAGGTGCCGGCACCGTAGATGCGGTGGCCGTTCCAGCGGTCCTGGCCCGTGGGGTAGGGCAGCTGCACCAGGTCGATGTGTCCACGGTTCGCATGCCGGCCGATCACGGTACGCGCCTGGTCCCAGTGGTCCGGCCCGTCGGCGACCACCAGGTGCTGGATGTTGCCGTGGCTTTGCGCGGCAACCGATTCAACACAGCGCGCCAGCAGCGGGTTGCCGCCGTGCGCGGTGATCACGGTCACCAGGGGCTGCGCCCCGGCCGGCGGCGGTGTTGTGGACTGCGGGGGCGTCATGCGTTGCGCCAGTGTAGGGCGGCGCCTGTGCTGTGGCATCCGCGGCGGGCTCGGGGCGCGTGAGCGAGAACAGGTCCTTCGGGTCCGTCAGGCTCGGCACCAGTTCCAGCGCGCGGCCCAGGCCATGCTGCTGCAGCTGCTGGTGCAGGTAGCGCAAGGTGGAGAAATCCTCCAGCGCAAAGCCGACGGAGTCGAACACGGTCAGTTGCCGCGCATGCGCGCGCCCCGGCATGTCGCCGGCCAGTACGCGCCACAGTTCGGTGACCGGAAAGTCTTGCGGCATCTGCTGGATCTCGCCTTCGATGCGGGATTGCGGTTCGTACTCCACCACCACTTGCGCGTTGCGCAGGATGTCCGCGTGCAGCTCGGTCTTGCCCGGGCAGTCGCCGCCCACAGCGTTCAGGTGCATGCCGGGTTCGATCATCTCCGG
>JABFVP010000274.1 GCA_013362725.1 Cupriavidus sp. | reverse complement strand
TGCTGATCGTGATGACCTCGATGATGGGTTCGTCGCGCACGCTGTACCAGGCCTCGGTCGACGGCTGGCTGCCGCGCTACCTGTCGCACGTGAACGAGCACGGCTCGCCCACCCGCGCAATGTGGACGGACCTGCTGTTCAACCTGTTCCTGCTGCTGATGTCGAACTACATGGCAGTGCTGTCGATTTCCAACGTCTGCTACATGATCTTCGTGTTCCTGAACCTGCAGTCGGGCTGGATCCACCGCATGGATCGACCGGACTGGCCACGGCCGTACAAGTGCAAGAACTGGCTGCTGGCGCTGGGCGCGTTCCTGGGCTTCTTCGACCTGGCCTTCGTCGGCGCCGGCGCCAACTTCCAGGGCGAACACACGCTCCGCAACGGGCTCATCGCCGCGCTGCTGATCGTGCCGGTGTTCATCTACCGCCATTACATCCAGGACAAGGGCCGCTTTCCCGAGTCGATGCGTCGCGACATGGAACTGCCCAACGCGCGCGCCGGAGTGCTGCCCTATGTGGCCCTGGTGGTCGGCGGACTGGTGGTGTGGATTGCCGCCAGGCTGACGGTCATTACCTGATGGCCGGGGTGGACCGGCGCCATGCCGGTCCGCCTTCCCTGCCGCATTTTTTTGCGTCTCCCCCGCAATCCCTGAATTCCGAGGTACCGCCATGACTGACACGCTCCGCGTACGCGTCGGCCGCGTCGAGCCGCTGGCCGCCGGCATCAAGCGCTTCACCCTGCAACCCTGCGACGGCGGCGCGCTGCCCGCCTTCGACAGCGGCAGCCATGTCGTCGTCCACATGGACGGGGGCCGGCTGCGCAACGCCTACTCGCTGACCAGCACGCTGGGCGAGCCCGGCCACTACCAGATCGCCGTGCGGCTGGAAGAGGCCTCGCGCGGCGGCTCGCGCTTCATGCACGAACAGGTGCGCGAAGGCGACGAACTGCATATCGGCGCGCCCGCCAACCTGTTCAGCCTGGACCATGGCGCAGACCGCCACCTGCTGATCGCCGGCGGCATCGGCATTACGCCGTTCATGACGCATATCCAGGCACTGGCCGTGCGCGGCGCCGCGTTCGAGCTGCATTACTGCTTCCGCAACACGCAATCCGCCGCCTTCCTCGACGTGCTGCCGGCCACGCTGCAGCCCGGCCAGCTGCACCTGTATGAAAGCGACCACGGCATCCTGCTCGACATCGCCGCGCTGATCGCCGCACAGCCTGCCGGCACCCACGTCTACGTATGCGGCCCGGCCCCGCTCAACGACGCCGTGGTCAACGCCGCGCGCGCCGCCGGCTGGGACGCCGCGCGCATCCACTTCGAACAGTTCCGCAACGAGGTCGACGCCACCGGCGGCGCCTTCGAGGCCGTGCTGCAAAAGAGCGGGCTGACGCTGCAGGTCGGCGCCGACGAATCGCTGCTGCGCGCGATCGAGAAGGCCGGGATCAAGGTGGACTGCATGTGCCGCGAGGGCATCTGCGGCTCATGCGAGACCGCCATCGTCGAGGGCGAGGCCGACCATCGCGACCAGTACCTGTCCGACGCCGAGAAGGCGGCGCAGAAAACCATGATGCTGTGCGTGTCGCGCTGCAAGGGGCAGCGGCTGGTGCTGGATCTGTGAGAGAATGGCAGAACTGCAACCTTTTGGTTGCATTTCATGGGCGCAGCTCCTACGATGCAACCATCGCGTTGCAGGATGACACCTGAACCAGGAGACCGCCCATGCCTTCCGACACCGACCGCATCGAACGCAGCATCCTGATCGAAGCCCCCATCGCGCGCGTCTGGCACGCGCTGACCGATGCCGATACCTTCGGCAGCTGGTTCGGCGTCCGCTTCGACGGCGCCACCTTCGCCCCCGGCCAGCGCGTGGTAGGCAGTATCACCTATCCGGGTTACGAATACCTGAAATTCGACGTCCATGTGGAGCGCATGGAGCCGGAACGGCTGCTGTCGTGGCGCTGGCATCCGGCGCCGCTGGAGCGCGGGCGCGATTACTCGGACGAGCCGGCCACGCTGGTGGAATTCACGCTGCGCGAAGTGGAAGGCGGGACCATGCTGACCGTGGTCGAGTCCGGCTTTGACCGCATCCCGCCCGAACGTCGGCAGGAAGCTTTCCGCATCAACAGCGGGGGCTGGGACGAGCAGGTCAACAATATCCGCCAGCATGTTGCCGGCACTGCCTGATACGCTCCCGGACGCGCCGGAACTGCGGCAGTCCGCCGCGGTGTTTGCCGCGCTCGGCGACGAAACCCGGCTGCGGCTGGTGGCGGCGTTGTGCGCGGGCGGCGCGATGTCGATCGCGCAGCTGACGGCGGGCAGCGCCATGACTCGGCAGGCGGTGACCAAGCACCTGCAGGTGCTGGCGCAGGCCGGGCTGGTGCACGACAGCCGCGCCGGTCGCGAGCGCCTGTGGCAGTTCGAGCCCGGCCAGCTCGACGCCGCGCGCCGGTCGCTCGAAGCGATCGGGCGGCAATGGGAGTTTGCGCTGGGCAAGCTGAAGCT
>JABFVP010000455.1 GCA_013362725.1 Cupriavidus sp. | reverse complement strand
CAGCACCGCGCGCGCCAGCTGGAACGCGCAGCAGCCGATGAACCCGGCGTCGACCATGAAGCTGGTCACCACCCTCGCCGGCCTGCAGCTGCTCGGCCCCGACTACCGCTGGCAGACCTCGCTCTACGCCGACGCGCAGCCGGGCTTCGACGGCACCGTCAACGGCAACGTCTACCTGCGCGGCCACGGCGATCCCAAGCTGGTGCCCGAGGAAATGGCCAAGCTGGTGGCGCGCGCGCGCGCCGCCGGCGCCAGCACCATCAATGGCGACCTGGTGCTGGACCGCAGCTACTTCGCCGATGGCCTGGACGGCAACGGCACCATCGACGGCGAGGTGCAGCGCGCCTACAACGTCGGCCCCGATGCGCTGCTGTACGCCTTCAAGACGCTGACGTTCACGCTGACGCCGGACCCGGCGACGCAGAGCGTGGCGGTCAGCGTCACGCCGGAACTGGCGCAGCTGAAGCTCGACAACCGCCTCACGCTGACCAACGGCCGCTGCGGCGACTGGCAGAGCAGCGCCAGCCCGACCGTGCTGCCGCAGGCCGACGGCACCGTGCTGGCCTCTTTTTACGGCGACTATGCCAGCGACTGCGGCGAGCACGTGCTCAATATCGCCACGCTGTCGCACGCGGAATTCACCTGGGGCGGCTTTGTCGCCGAGTGGCAGCGCGCCGGCGGGCGCTTTGCCCGACTGCCGGCGCTGCGCAGCGGCAAGGTGCCGCGCGGCGCGGTGCTGCTGGCGCGCCACTACGGCCTGCCGCTGGCCGACATCGTGCGCGACATCAACAAGTTCTCGAACAACGTGATGGCGCGGCAGCTGTTCCTGACCATCGGCGCCGAGATGGACCGCGGCGGGCCCGCCAGCACCGGCCGCTCGATCCGCGTGGTGCAGCGCTGGCTGGCGCGCCAGGGGCTGGACATGCCGGGGCTGGTGCTCGACAACGGCTCGGGCCTGTCGCGCGCGGAACGCATCAGCGCCTATGACATGGCGCGGCTGCTGCAGCAGGCCGCGGCCAGCCCGGTCGGGCCGGTGCTGATCGACTCGCTGCCGGTGCTGGGTGTCGACGGCACGCTGCGCAACCGCCTGACCCGCGCCAGCGCGGCCGGCAGCGGCTACCTGAAGACCGGCACGCTCGCCGATGTGCGCGCGCTGGCTGGCTACGTCGACGCCGCCGAGGGCGGCCGCTACGTGGTGGTCAGCATGATCAACCATGCCAACGCCGCGCAGGCGCAGGAGGCGCACGACGCGCTGCTGCAGTGGGTGTACCGCGGCGCACCCTGATGCCGCTCGGGCCTGGCCACGCCGCCGCGCCGTGGCCTGCCGCCAACGCCGCGGCGGCAATTTGTTAAGCGCTCGCTTACCAGTCCGCCATCCCACCCTATAATGCCAGGGTGCCGGCCGCGTCCTGCGGCGGCAGCCTTCCGGGCCGGCCTTCGGCCCCGGGCCGCATCGCCCCCGCTTCCTCTGACATGACTTCCCGACAACCCCCGGTGTGGTTGCGCCTCTGGCATCGCTTCGCACCGGCAGAACGCGCCGGCTTTATCGACGGCGCGCGCCGCTTTGCCCCCTCGCTGCCCGCGGTATTTTCCTGGGGCCTGGTCACCGGCGTGGCCATGAGCAAATCCGTGCTGACCGTGCCCGAGGCCATCGGCATGTCGCTGCTGGTCTACGCCGGCTCGGCGCAGCTGGCGGTGCTGCCGCTGTTCGCCGCGGGGCTGCCGCTGTGGACCATCTGGCTGACCGCGGCCATGGTCAACCTGCGCTTCGTCATCTTCAGCGCCGGCATGCAGCCGCATTTCAGCTACCTGACGCTGGCGCGGCGCACGGTGCTGGGCTTCTTCAATGGCGACCTGCACTTCGTCTACTTCCTGCAGAAGTACAGCACGCCCGGCTATGAGCCCGGCAAGGAAGGCTACTTCTGGGGCATGGCGCTGACCAACTTCTGCATGTGGCAGGTGTCGTCGATCATCGGCATCGTGCTGGCCAGCCTGTTCCCCGACAGCTGGGGCCTGGGGCTGGCCGGCACCATGGCGCTGATCCCGGTGATGATCGCCACCATCAACTCGCGCTCGACGCTGATGGCGGTGGTGATCTCCGCGGTGCTGGCGCTGCTGTGCTTCGACCTGCCGTACCGGCTCGGGCTGGTAGTGGCCGTGGTGGGCGCGATCGCCGCCGGCATGGCCAGCGACGAACTCGCCGCGCGCGCCGCGCTGCGCGGCATCCAGCGGCGCAGGCAGGCACCGCTGGCCAAGTCCGCAGCCAAGCCGGCGCCCGAGCCTGCCGACGTACCGGGAGACCGCGCATGAGCCATACCGAAGTCTGGATCGCGCTGGTCGGCATGGCGGTCGTCACCGTGATTACTCGCGCGCTGTTTCTGATGGCGGGCGAGCACATCACCGTGCCCGACCGCATCCAGCGCGCGCTGCGCTATGCGCCGGCGGCGGCGCTGGCCGCCATCATCCTGCCGGACCTGATGACCTGGCAGGGGCATTTCACCGTGGCGTTGTCGAACTACAAGCTGATGGCCGGGGTGGCGGCGACCGTGTTCTACCTGGTGACCCGGAAGATGGTGGGGATGATTGCGGTGGGGATGGCGGTGTATACGGCGTTGCGGTTGCTTGGGGGGTAATGTTGGCGTAGGCGTGCTTGGCACACGCCGGCCCTCTCCCCCGGCGCCTCTCCCCCAGGCGGGAGAGGGGAGCAAGACGCTGGTATGCGAGGGCGTTGGAGCTTGCCGACATCCCTCGCAATCGCTCCCCTCGCCCGCTTGCGGGAGAGGGGTGGGGGAGAGGGCCGTAGCTTCAACGAAGTAATCCCCCACGCAAACCGCCGTCCCGCCCTACCTCCCAAACGCCGCCGCCGCCCGCTCCAGCCGGTCACGCACCCCGGCCCAGTCCTGCCCCTCGGGCAACACCTCGAACACCAGCTGCGTATACCCCTGCCGGTCGAGCTTGCGCAGCAGCCGGTACAGCTCCTGCGCATAAGCGGCAGCATCGCCAGGCGCCTGCACCCAGGTGCAGCGCTGGTCCGCCAGCGGCGCGCGCCCGACCCATGCCACGCGGGCATCCGCCGGCAGCGCCTCCAGGCGCGCGGCAGCGGCCTGCGCATCGGCCAGCAGCAGCGGCGTGTGCGGCGCATAGAGGGCCTTCAAAGTGCCCGACGCACGCGGCGCGGCGGCGTCCGGCGGCAGCGGGGCTTCGCCCAGCACCTGCGCCAGCATCCCGACCGTGACCGCGCCCGGGCGCAGCAGCACCGGGCCGATGCCCTGGTCCAGCCGCGACAGGTCGACGATGGTCGATTCGATGCCGACCTCGACGCCGTCGCCCTCCAGCACATAGACCGCGTCGCCGAATTCCTCGCGCACATGCTGCGCGGTGGTCGGGCTGACCTGGCCGAACTTGTTGGCGGACGGCGCCGCGATGCCGCCGCGGCCGCGCTTGAAGCGCGACAGCAGCGCCTGCGCCACCGGATGCGACGGGCAGCGCAGGCCGATGCTGTCCTGCCCGCCGGCGACGGCGGCGTCGATATGCGCGGCGCGCTTCAGGATCAGCGTCAGCGGGCCGGGCCAGAAGGCGTCGATCAGCTGCTGCGCGGCCGCGGGCACGTCGCCGGTCCAGTAGCCGATGTCGGCGCCGTCGACCACGTGGACGATCACCGGATGGTTCGACGGCCGGCCCTTGAGCGCAAAAATGCGCCCGACCGCCGCGGGGTTCTCGGCGTCGGCGCCGAGGCCGTAGACGGTCTCGGTCGGGAAGGCGACCAGTTGCCCGGCCTCGAGGAGGCGGACGGCCTCATCCAGTTCGGCAGCCGTTGGCGTGCGCGGCGACATGGTGTTCCTTGCGTCCACTCAGAGCGGGATATGCAGCGCCTGCGCGGCCGCGGTGAAGGCCGCGTCGGCCGCCTCGGCATGCTCGCCGATGCAGTTGACGTGCCCCATCTTGCGCGACGGGCGCGCATCGCTCTTGCCGTACAGGTGCAGCTTGGCGCCGGGTTGCGCCACGACTTCGTCCCACGCCGGGGTGCGTTCCAGGCCGAACTCGAACCACACGTCGCCCAGCAGGTTCAGCATCTTGCCGGCCGAATGCTGGCGCGTGCTGCCCAGCGGCAGCCGCGCCATCGCGCGCACCTGCTGCTCGAACTGGCTGGTCTCGCACGCGTCCATGGTGATATGGCCGGAATTGTGCGGGCGCGGCGCCATTTCGTTGGCAACCAGCGAACCATCGGTGAGCACGAAGAACTCGATGCACAGCACGCCGACATAGCCCATCTCGGTGGCAATGGCGGCGGCGGCGGCGCGGGCGCGGTCGGCAATCTCCGGCGAGACGCTGGTCGACGGCATCTCGGTCGAGAACAGGATGCCGTCGCGGTGCACGTTCTCGGCCAGCGGCCAGGTCGCGGTGGCACCGTCCGCGCCGCGCGCGGCCAGCACCGACACCTCGTACGCCAGCGGCAGCATCCGCTCCAGCACGCACGGCACATGCTGCATCGCCTTCCACGCGGCGCGCACGTCGTCGCGCGTCTTCACGCGCGCCTGGCCCTTGCCGTCGTAGCCCATGCGCGCGGTCTTGAGGATGCCGGGCAGCACGTGGTCGGGCAGCTGGTCGACGTCGGCGTCGTGCTGGATCACCCAGTACGGCGCCGTCGGCACGCCGGTGCGCTCGGCGCACGCGGCAAAGAACTTCTTCTCGCCGATGCGGCTCTGCGCGATAGACACGCAGTAGCCGCGCGGCGCGACGAATGCGCCCACCTGCTCGAGCCGGTCCAGCGACAGCGACGGCACGTTCTCGAACTCGGTGCTGACCGCCTGGCACAGCTTGCCCATCTCGGCCAGCGCGGCCTCGTCGGTGTACTGGGCGCAGATATGCTTGTCGGCGACCACGCCGGCCGGGCTGTCCTGGTCCGGGTCGAGCACGCACACGCGATAGCCCATCGCCTGCGCCGCATGCGTGAACATGCGGCCGAGCTGGCCGCCGCCCAGCATGCCCAGCCACGCGCCGGGCAGGATGGGCGCGTCGGGACGGTCGACGCCGAACTCGGCGCGCGATTCCGGCGTGTGGGCTTCGGAGAGGTGGGGATGGATATCGGTAGGCATTGCTCGGTTCCGTGTGAGTCCGGAGGGTTACAGCGGCAGCATTACAGCGGCAACGTCATCGCGCGCGCGGCTTCGGTCTGCTTGGCGCGGAAGGCTTCCAGCGCGGCAGCCAGCGCGTCGTCGGTAGCGGCCAGCGTGGCGATCGCATGCAGCGCGGCGTTGGCAGCGCCTGCTTCGCCGATGGCGAAGGTGGCGACCGGCACGCCCTTGGGCATCTGCACGATCGACAGCAGCGAGTCCTCGCCGCGCAGGTACTTCGACGGCACCGGCACGCCGAACACCGGCACGATGGTCTTGGCGGCAATCATGCCGGGCAGGTGCGCGGCCCCGCCGGCACCGGCGATGATGGCGCGCAGGCCGCGGCTGCGCGCGCTTTCGGCATAGCTGAACATGTCGTCGGCCATGCGGTGCGCGGACACCACCTGGGCTTCGAACGGCACGCCGAAATCCTTCAGCATCGCCACGGCATGCTGCATCACGTCCCAGTCGGAACTGCTGCCCATGACGACGCCGACCAATGGCTTGTCTTGCTTGCTCACGTTTGATCCTTGCTTGTTTGCTCCCCTCTCCCGCTGGCGGGAGAGGGGCGGGGGTGAGGGCCGGTGCTTCTCGACGCGTGGCGCCTTGCTAAACCACCCCTCACCCTACCCTCTCCCCGTGAGGGGAGAGGGGAACACCGTCGGCTTATGGAAAGCCGGCGGCAAAACTTACTTCAGTTCCTCACCCGTCAGGCGCGTCAGCGCCTCGCGGTACTTCGCCGCGGTCTTCTCGATCACGTCGTCCGGCAGCTGGGGCGCCGGCGCGGTCTTGGGCCAGGGCTTGCCGTCGATGCGCACGGCCTCCAGCCAGTCGCGCACGAACTGCTTGTCGAACGACGGCGGGTTGGTGCCGACCTGGTACGAATCGGCCGGCCAGAAGCGCGACGAGTCGGCGGTCAGCACCTCGTCCATCAGCGTCAGCACGCCGTTGTCATCCAGGCCGAACTCGAACTTGGTATCGGCGATGATGATGCCGCGCGTGGCGGCGAACTCGGCCGCTTCCTTGTACAGGCGGATCGAGATCTCGCGCATCTGGCGCGCCAGCGCGATGCCGATGCGGGCCTCGACCTCGGCGAACGAGATGTTCTCGTCGTGCTCGCCCATCTCGGCCTTGGCCGCCGGCGTGAAGATCGGCTCGGGCAGCTTCTGCGCGTTTTGCAGGCCCGGCGGCAGCTCGATGCCGCACACCTTGCCGGTGGCCTGGTAGTCCTTCCAGCCGCTGCCGGCAAGATAGCCGCGCACCACGGCCTCGACCAGGATCGGCTTCAGGCGCTTGACCACCACCGCGCGGCCCCTGACCTGCTCCACTTCATCCGCGGCCACCACGGTCTCGGGCGCGATGCCGGTCTCGTGGTTCGGCACGATGTGGGCGAGCTTGCGGAACCAGAAGTTCGCCATCTGGTTCAGCACGCGGCCCTTGTCGGGGATCGGCTCGCCCATGATGACGTCGAACGCCGACAGGCGGTCGGTGGTGACGATCAGCAGCTTGTCGTTGCCGACCGCGTAGTTGTCGCGCACCTTGCCGTGGCCCAGCAGCGGCAGCGAGTTGATGGAGGACTGGTAGAGAGCGTTGGACATGATGTAGTTGGCGAATCGCCGTCCGGTTTGCTCCCCTCGCCCGCTCGCGGGAGAGGGGCTGGGGGAGAGGGGGAGCGCATCAACGGGCGCCGTGGCGCGGGCAACCGCCTGCCCTCTCCCCCGACCCCTCTCCCGCAAGCGGGAGAGGGGAGAAAACAATCTGGGGCTTCGTGCGGTAGCGAAGCCCCAGGCATCAGCGTCGGCCCCACAGGTGCGGGGTCAGGCACTGCTTACTGCACGACCTGCGCCAGCTTGCCCGACTTGTACTGCTGCGCGATCTCGCTCAGCGCCACCGGCTTGATCTTGCCGGCCTGGCCTTCGCAGCCGAACGCCAGGTAGCGCGCCTTGCACACCTGCTTGGCAGCTTCGCGGGCCGGCTTCAGGTATTCGCGCGGGTCGAACTTGCTCGGGTTCTCGACGAAGAAGCGGCGGATCGCGCCGGTCATGGCCAGGCGGATATCGGTGTCGATATTGATCTTGCGCACGCCGTACTTGATCGCTTCCTGGATTTCCTCGACCGGCACGCCGTAGGTTTCCTTCATGTCGCCGCCGAACTTGCGGATCTCTTCGAGCAGTTCCTGCGGTACCGACGACGAGCCGTGCATCACCAGGTGGGTGTTGGGGATGCGCGCGTGGATTTCCTTGATGCGGTTGATCGCCAGGATATCGCCAGTGGGCTTGCGGGTGAACTTGTAGGCGCCGTGCGAGGTGCCGATGGCGATCGCCAGCGCGTCGAGCTGGGTGGCCTTGACGAAGTCGGCGGCCTGCTCGGGGTCGGTCAGCAGCATCGAGTGGTCGAGCTTGCCTTCGGCGCCGATGCCGTCTTCCTCGCCGGCTTCACCGGTTTCGAGCGAGCCCAGGCAGCCCAGCTCGCCCTCGACGGTCACGCCGATGGCGTGCGACAGCTGCACCACCTTGCGCG
This sequence comes from Cupriavidus sp., assembly GCA_013362725.1. Taxonomy (GTDB): domain Bacteria; phylum Pseudomonadota; class Gammaproteobacteria; order Burkholderiales; family Burkholderiaceae; genus Cupriavidus. The sequence goes on along the minus strand of JABFVP010000455.1, from coordinate 2,273 downwards.
TCACGTCGACGTTGTACTCGTAGTCGGCCGGGGTCTTGCCGTCTTCGCGCAGCGAGCCGTCCATCATCACCGACGAGAAGCCCAGGTCGATCGCGGCCTGGCAGATCGCCGGCGACTGGCCGTGGTCCTGGTGCATCACCACCGGGATGTGGGGATAGGCTTCGACCGCTGCTTCGATCAGGTGGCGCAGGAAGTGCTCGCCGGCATATTTGCGGGCGCCGGCCGAGGCTTGCATGATCACCGGAGCGTTGACCTCGTCGGCCGCCTGCATGATGGCCTGCACTTGTTCGAGGTTGTTCACGTTGAAGGCCGGCAGGCCGTAGCTGTTCTCGGCTGCGTGGTCCAGCAGCTGGCGCATCGAAACGAGTGGCATGTCTAACTCCTAAATGAAAATGGGATGTCTCGGTATTCTTCTGTCGGCGCTCAATGCCCCACCCTGACGATCTTCAGGGTGTTGGTACCGCCCGGCTGCCCCATCGGCTCGCCGATGGTCAGCACGATGAAATCGCCCCGCTGCACCACGCCCTGCGCCAGCAGCAGCTCCTCGGCCTGCTCCAGCGCGGTATCGCGGTCGGCGCTCGACTGCAGCGGCAGCGGCACCACGTTGCGGTACAGCTGCATCTTGCGCTGCGACGCCAGGTTGGGCGTCATCGCGTAGATCGGTACATGGATGCGGTGCCGACTCATCCACAGCGCGGTCGCGCCGGAATCGGTCAGCGCCGCGATCGCCTTCACCTGCAAATGATAGGCGGTGAACAGCGCCCCCATCGCCACCGACTGGTCGATGCGCGAAAAGGTCTGGTTCAGGAAATCGGTGTCGAGCTGCACCACCTCGGACTTCTCGGCCTCGATGCAGACCGCGGCCATGGCCTCGACGGTCTCGACCGGGTAGCGGCCGGCAGCGGTTTCGGCCGACAGCATCACGGCGTCGGTGCCGTCCAGCACGGCGTTGGCGACGTCGGAGACCTCGGCGCGGGTCGGCACCGGGTTGACGATCATGCTTTCCATCATCTGCGTGGCGGTGATGGTGAGCTTGTTGGCCTCGCGCGCCAGCCTGATCATGCGCTTCTGCAGCGCCGGCACGGCGGCGTTGCCGACTTCCACGGCGAGGTCGCCGCGCGCCACCATGATGCCGTCGGAGGCCTGCAGGATTTCTTCCAGCACGCCCGGATGGATAGCCTCGGCGCGCTCGATCTTGGCGATCATGCGGGCGCGGTGGCCGTGCGGCTGGCCGGCGACGGCGGCCAGCTGGCGCGCCATTTCCATGTCGGTGGCGTTCTTGGGGAAGCTGACCGCGAGGTAATCCGCGCCCAGCGCCATGGCGGTCTTGATGTCGTCCATGTCCTTGGCCGTCAGCGCCGGCGCCGACAGCCCGCCGCCCTGGCGGTTGATGCCCTTGTTGTTGGACAGCTCGCCGCCCACGCGCACGGTGGTAAAGATCTCGCTGCCCAGCACGCGCTCGACCACCAGCACGATCAGGCCGTCGTTGAGCAGCAGCAGGTCGCCCGGGCCGACGTCGCGCGGCAGGTCCTGGTAGTCCAGGCCGGCGCGCTCTTCGTTGCCGAGCTTGCAGTTGGAATCGAGGATAAAGGGCTGGCCCGCCTTGAGCAGCACCTTGCCGTGCTCGAACTTGCCCACGCGGATCTTGGGGCCCTGCAGGTCGGCCATGATGGCGACTTCGCGCCCGCATGCCTGCGCCGCCTCGCGCACCAGCCGGGCGCGGTCGAGATGGTCCTGGGCGGTGCCGTGCGAGAAGTTCAGCCGCACCACGTCGACCCCCGCCGCGATCATGCGCGTCAGGATTTCCAGCGTGCTGGAGGCGGGGCCGATGGTGGCGACGATCTTGGTGGAACGGGTCATGCGGGGTTTCCTGGTTTCAGCGCTCGATGGCCCGACGGCCGGTTGGCGCGACCGGCGGGCCGACGGCTCCGCCAGGCGCGGGGCGGTTGCGTCAGCCTGCGGCGCGCTGCTCCAGCACTTCGAAGGCGGGCAGCTTCTTGCCTTCCAGGAACTCCAGGAACGCGCCGCCGCCGGTGGAGATATAACCGACGCGGTCGGCAATGCCGTACTTGGCGATGGCGGCCAGCGTGTCGCCGCCGCCGGCAATCGAGAACGCCTTCGATTCGGCGATGGCCTGCGCCAGCACCCTGGTGCCGTTGCCGAACTGGTCGAACTCGAACACGCCCACCGGGCCGTTCCAGACGATGGTGCCTGCGGCCTTCAGCTGCCCGGCCAGCATCGCGGCGGTCTTGGGGCCGATGTCGAGGATCATG
>JABFVP010000190.1 GCA_013362725.1 Cupriavidus sp. | reverse complement strand
CCCGACATGCCGATGTTCAAGCAGCAGATTCGCCTGTGCACCAGCCGCGATGGCGTGCGGCTGGCCTATGCCATCACCGGCAGCGGCGCGCCGCTGGTCAAGGCGGCCAACTGGATGAGCCATCTGGAGTTCGACGTCGGCAGCCCGGTGTGGAGCCACATGATCACGGCGCTGTCCGACACGCATACGCTGATCCGCTACGACGAGCGCGGCTGCGGGCTGTCCGACCGCGACATCGAGGACTTGTCATTCGATGCCTGGCTGCGCGATCTCGAAACCATCGTCGACGCGACCGGCGTGGACCATTTCCCGCTGCTGGGTATCTCGCAGGGCGCATCGATCGCCGTGGCCTACGCGGTCGCGCATCCGCAGCGCGTCAGCCACCTGGTGCTGCACGGCGGCTACGCGCGCGGGCGCCTGAAGCGCGACCATCTGAGCCAGCGCCTGCTGGAAGAAGCCGAGCTGATGAACAAGCTGGCCGAACTGGGCTGGGGCCAGGAGAACCCCGCCTTCCGCCAGTTCTTCACCACCCAGTTCATTCCCGGCGGCACCGCCGCGCAGCATGCCTGGTTCAACGAACTCGAGCGGGTGTCGACGTCGCCGCTAAATGCCGCGCGCTTCATGCGCGTATTCAACGACATCGACGTGGTGGCGCTGCTGCCGCGCGTGTCGTGTCCGACTCTGGTGCTGCATGCGGTGCGCGATGCGCGCGTGCCGTTCGACGAAGGCCGCCTGATTGCCAGCGAGATTCCCGGTGCGCGCTTCGTGCCGCTGGAAAGCGGCAACCACCTGCTGCTGGAGGACGAGCCGGCGTGGCGCCGCTGGCTCGACGAAGTGCGCGCGTTCCTGCCGTCGGGGCAGCCGGCGAACTGTCCTGCCTTCACCGCGTTTACGACGCTCACGCGCCGCGAGCGCGATATCGTCGAACTGATCGCGCAGGGGCGCGACAACGCGCAGATCGCTGCCCATCTGGACCTGTGCGAAAAGACCGTGCGCAACCATATCACCAGCATTTTTGCCAAGCTGGAAGTGGAAAACCGCGGCCAGGCCATCGTGCTGGCGCGCAAGGCCGGCTTCGATCGCGCCGGTGCCTGAGGCGCCGGCCAGCCTGCATCAACCCTCTTGAAATCCTCCCGCCCGGACACTAATACAGGATTGCCCAGCCGCTGCAGCAACGCGCTGTGGCTTCCCCGCCCGCCGGCGCGCCGGCGGCCGGGAACCAAGGCGTCCGTGCGCCGCCCCGCTGCACAGAAGGAGGATCCAACCATGAGTGACTTCATTTTCGGGACTGATCTGTTCAGTGAATTCGACCGGATGCAACGGCAGATGGCCAGCCTGTTCGGCGGCTTTCCGTCGAGCCTGCGCTCCGGGCGTTTCGGTGCGTTCCCGCCGCTCAATATCGGCACTACCGACGACTCCATCGAGATCGTGGTGTTTGCCCCGGGCTTGAAGGCGGAGCAGTTCGAGGTGTCGGTGGACAAGGGCCTGCTGACCATCAGCGGCGAACGCGCCGCGACCCAGCCCGAGGGCGAAGCCGAGGCGCGGCCCTACGCGCAGGAGCGTTTTTCCGGCAGCTTCCGCCGGGTGATCGAGCTGCCGCAAGCAGCCGATCCCGACAAGGTGCAGGCACGCTACGCCAACGGCTGCCTGTCGATCAGCGTCGGCAAGCGCGAGGCCTCGCGCCCGCGTGCCATCACCGTCAGCTAATGTGAGGAGGTAGCCATGACCGATTCGAATCAAGTGGTCCAGCGCGACCAGGCCAGTGCGGCCGGGCAGGGCGGTGCCGTGGCGCAGCGCCGCGACGAGGCCCCTGCCATGACGCTGATCCCCGCCGTCGACATCTTCGAGACCGCCGCCGGCGTTACGCTGTGGGCGGACCTGCCAGGGGTGCCGCGCGAGAAGCTGGAGGTCAACGTGCACGACAGCAGCCTGCGCATCGAGGGCGAGGCGGTGCTGCCGATGCCGGCCGGCCTGCGCGTGCAGCATGCCGAGGTACGGCAGCCGCGCTATGCGCGCACGTTCACGCTCAGCCCGGACCTGGACGCGTCCGGGATCGAGGCCAACCTGCAGGATGGCGTGCTGAAGCTGACCATCCCGCGCCGCGATGAAGCGCGGCCGCGCCGGATCGAGGTCTCGGTAGGCTAAGCGTGCCCGAATGCAAAACGGCGGTGCCCCAGGCGCCGCCGTTTTGCTTTGCTTCGCCGACAGCACTCAGCCCTGGTTGACTAGCACGCGGGCATCGCTCACGTGCCCCCGGTACGCCTCGAAGATCCGCCGCAGCGCCGCTTCCATGCCGATCTCGGGGCGCCAGCCCAGTTCCTCGATGGTGTTGTCGATTTTCGGCACGCGGTGCTGCACGTCCTGGTAGCCCTTGCCGTAGAAGTCGCCCGACGAAGTCTCGACGATCTGCGTGCGCTGCGCATCCTGCGCGTATTCCGGGTAGTCGGCGGCCATCTTCAGCATCATCTCGGCGAGCTCGCGCACCGAGTGGATATTGCCCGGGTTGCCGAT
>JABFVP010000165.1 GCA_013362725.1 Cupriavidus sp. | reverse complement strand
CCGGCTTCGACTGGCGCGTGCTGGTGGTGGGCGGGCGTGCCGTCGCGGTCATGCGGCGGGTGAGCGCGCACTGGGTCCACAACGTCGCGCAAGGCGCCCGCTGCGAGCCCGCGCAACTGACCGGCGAACTCGCGCAACTGGCCGAAGCGGCCGCGCTGGCACTCGGCATGGACTACGCCGGCGTGGACCTCATGCCGTCGAAGCGCGGCGCCCAGGTGATCGAGGTCAACGGCGCAGCCGCCTGGCAGGGCCTGCAGCGCGTCACCGGCTTCAACATCGCCCGCGCCATCGTGGACGACCTGCTCGACAGGCGCCTGGCGACTGCCGGCGCCACCGCGGTAGCCGATCTGCCGCTGCCGCTGCCGCGCAGCGCCTGAGCGGGGCGACCATGGCCGTTTCAAGAACGCGCCAGCGTGCCAACGAACGGGCCAAGGCCTGCTTCCTGCGGGCGTGCGAGCTGGACGTGGCCGTGCGAAAACCGGGCAATGTCAGTGTCGCATCGGCCGGGCACGGCATGACCGCGGAGTCTTTTCTTGCCAGCGCCAAGGCGGCGGCTGCGCCGTTGTTCCAGCCCGGCGACAGGGTGGGCGAGCGGGTGGAGGCGGCTGTGCAGGCAAGCTGGGCTGCGGCGGGCTGCAACACCAACCTGGGCATCGTGCTCCTGTGCGCGCCCGTTGCGCGGGCCGTCGACCTGCGGCCCGATGCCACGGCGCCGGCCGACCTGCGCGAAGCCATCGACGGCGTGCTCCACGAGCTGGACCTGGAAGATGCGCAAGGCGCCTTCCGCGCCATTGCGCAGGCCCGCCCCGGCGGCCTCGGCACGGCGCCGGACCAGGACGTGAACCAGCCGCCCAGCGTCGACCTGCGCACGGCCATGGGCATGGCGGCGCGCCGCGACAGCATTGCGCGCCTGTACCGCGACGGCTACGGTCCGCTGTTCGAGCTGGTGGCGGCGGTGTTCGACCCGGGCTCGTCCTTCGGCCCGGCCTCCGCCGATGGCATCGTCGACGCCGAAACAGTCACGGCCGTGCAGCGCCTGTACCTCGCGTTGCTGGGCAGCGTGGCCGATTCACACATTGTTCGGATTCATGGCGAAGCGGTGGCACACACTGTCATGGCTGCGGCGCAGCGTTGGCAGCGGCAAGTGGGCCGTCCGGGCGGCGTCGATTCCGATCCCGACTTCGCCGCGTGGGATGCCTCGCTCAAGGCCGAACGCATCAACCCTGGGACGACAGCCGACATGACGGTGGCAGCGCTGCTGATCGCGGGCCTGACCGCCCGTCCATGACCGCGCGCCGGGCCCGGCGCAACGGGTGGCACGGAACGTGATAACGGGAACGATTGCGCTGGCCGGAAGGCCGGCGTCCCTATGGCCCCCGAAACCCCAACACAGGAGACAAGAAGCCATGGCAAAGATTGACCGCATGATGGTCGGCGAGTCGCTCGTCGGCGAAGGCAATGAAGTCGCCCACATCGACCTGATCATCGGGCCGCGCGGCAGCCCGGCCGAAACCGCGTTCGCAAACGCGCTGAGCAACCAGAAGGACGGCTTCACCTGCTTGCTGGCCGTGGTCGCGCCCAACCTGCTGACCAAGCCCGCAACCGTGCTGTTCAACAAGGTCACCATCAAGGGCGCGAAGCAGGCGGTGCAGATGTTCGGGCCGGCGCAGCGCGCCGTGGCCATGGCCGTGGCCGACTGCGTGGAGGACGGCACCATTCCCAAGGACGAAGCCGACAACCTCTTCATCTGCTGCGGCGTCTTCATCCACTGGCTGGCCGAGGACGACAAGAAGATCCAGGACTACAACTACCAGGCGGTGAAGGAATCGATCCAGCGCGCAGTTGCCGGTTCACCCACGGCGGCTGAAGTAGTGGCGAAGAAGGGCAGCGTCAGCCACCCCTACCAGGCTCACAGCTGAGTGAGGTACGGGTCCCTAGTGCTCGCCAGGGACCATGCCCGAGCCGATCAGGCGCAGCAGCACTGCGCCTGCACGAGCGGCGTGGTCCGGCACCGGCGGTGCCCGGCGCTCGATCTGCACGCCGACGGCGTTCACGTCGGAGAACTTGCGCGGCTTGACCACCTTCACGCGTACCCACGCTGCGCCGAACTCCCGGATCACGATGTTGGCGATGGCTTCGGCGAAGGGCTCCAGCAACTGGAGCCGGTGCTCCGCCATCAGGCGGCGCAGCCGTTCGCAGACCGCCCCGTAGTCGATGGTGTCGCCAATGCGGTCGGTGTCGCAGGCATGCGCGCGTGCCAGGCCCGCGTGGATGTCGATGACCAGCGGCTGCGGGTGGTGCAGCTCGCTCTCGTGCAGGCCGATGACGGTCTCGCCGACGAAGCCCTCGATGACGATCAGATCCGGCCCGGCCGCAGCCGCCGCTTGCTGCGGTGCGGAAGAAAGCAGGGACGCGGCCTGCGCAAGGCCCGGGGCGGGGTTCAACATGCTCGCTCCTGTATGTCCATGCGGTTGCAATATGTATCGTTTACTGCACCCCAAGCTGAAAAATG
>JABFVP010000294.1 GCA_013362725.1 Cupriavidus sp. | reverse complement strand
GACGCCGCGGCCGCGCGCGGGGCGCTGCGGGCGGCAAGGCTGGCGCTGGGCGATGCCTTTGGCCTGCGCGACATGCGCTCGCAGCAAGCTGACTTTTGAACCGCTGATGGGGTACTCCCTCTCCCGCAAGCGGGAGAGGGGCGCAAAGAGCCGGGTACTCAGGCGCCCGCAGTCAACATCACTCCCTCACCCAAACTTCCTCGCCGCATCCAGCGCCAGACCGCTGCCGATGCTGCCGAAGCGGTCGCCTTCGACGCAGCGCGCCTCGGGCAGCAGCGCTGCCAGCCGCTGGCGCAGCAGCGGCACGCTGCTGGAGCCGCCGGTAAAGAAGATGGTGTCGACCGCGGCGCCGCGCACGCCGGCGTCCGCCAGCAGCTTGTGCACGGTCTGCTCGGTCTTGGCCACCAGCTTGTCGATCGAGGCATCGAACTCGGTGCGCGTGATGGTCAGCGACAGGTCCGGTTCCAGCCGGTGCAGGTCGACCTCGGTGCTGTCCGTGTCCGACAGCGCAATCTTGGCGGCTTCGACCTGGATCGCCAGCCAGTGCCCGGCGCGCTCGCGGATCAGCCGCACCAGGCGGTCGAGCTTGACCGTGTCGGCGGCGTCGCGATAGTTGTCCATCACCAGCGACCATGCCTTGCGCGTATAGAGCAGGTTGATGGTGTGCCAGCTGGCCAGGTCGAAATACTGGCTCGACGGCATCGCCTTGCCGTTGCGCAGCGCGCTGCCCAGGCCCAGCAGCGGCATCGCGCGCGCCAGGCTGAGCGCGCGGTCGAAGTCGGTGCCGCCGATGTGGACGCCGCCGTTGGCCAGGATGTCGTCGCGCCGGTCGCTGCGCGCGGCGCGCTCGGGCGACAGCCGCACCAGCGAGAAGTCCGAGGTGCCGCCACCGATATCGGCGACCAGCACCAGTTCCTCGCGCCCGATGCCGGCCTCGTAGTCGAAGGCCGCCGCGATCGGCTCGTACTGGAACGCGATCTCGCTGAAGCCCGCGTCGCGCGCGATCCCGGCCAGGGTGTCTTCGGCCAGCTGGTCGGCCACCGGGTCCTCGTCGACAAAGAACACCGGACGCCCCAGCACCGCACGCGAGAAGCCGGTACCGGCGGCCTGCTCGGCGCGCGACTTCAGCTCGCCGATGAAATGCGCCAGCAGCTTGCGAAACGGCATGGCCTGGCCCAACACCTCGGTGCTGTCGTCCATCATCGAGGTGCCCAGCAGACTCTTGAGCGACCGCATCAGCCGGCCCTCGTAGCCCGCCAGGTAATCGCCCAGCGCGGCGCGGCCGTAGCTGACCAGCGGGTCCTCGGCATGGAAGAAGATCACCGACGGCAGCGTCGCCTTGCCATCCTCCAGCGGCAGCAGCGCGGTCGCGCCGCCGGGGCGGCTCCAGCCCACCGTCGAGTTGGACGTGCCGAAATCCAGGCCGCATGCGTGTGACATCTTCGATTCCATTTTCCTGCCAGCAAAGTGGCCCGCGCGGCGCAAGGCGGTCGCGGGCGGGGGCGCTATTGTAGGGCAGCGACGGCGTGCGTGCCTGCCGGCTCCCACCGCCATGCCGGCGGCGCGGCCGCAGTCATCCTTGACATGGATGGGGAGCGGCTCCTATGCTGCGTCTGTTCTTTATAAAGGATCGTCGTTCTGTTGTACGGAATATCCCGTGCGACGGAGATCTGAACCCCGCCATGCAAAAACCGTTACGCAATATCCGCGTGCTCGACCTCACCAATGTGCTGGCCGGGCCGTTCTGCTGCCACCAGCTGGCCCACCTCGGCGCCGAAGTGATCAAGGTTGAAACCCCCGGCAGCGGCGACCTGGCGCGTCAGCTGGGCGCCGACCCGGAGCTGAACCAGCGCCTGATGGGCGTGTCGTTCCTGGCGCAGAATCCCGGCAAGCAGTCGGTCACCCTGAACCTGAAGCACGCCAGCGGCAAGGCCGTGTTCCGCAAGCTGGTGCAAAGCGCCGACGTGGTGGTCGAGAACTTCCGGCCGGGCGTGATGGCGCGCCTGGGACTGGGCTACGACACCCTGAAGCAAGACAACCCGCGGCTGATCTACTGCGCGATCTCGGGCTTCGGCCAGGACGGCCCGCTCGCGGGGCTGCCAGCCTATGACCAGATCATCCAGGGCATGGCCGGGGTGATGCAGATTACCGGCGACGCGCACAGCGCGCCGCTGCGGGTGGGCTATCCGGTGTCCGATACCATCGGCGGTCTGACCGCGGCGCTGGCGGTGTCGGCGGCGCTGGCCGATACCGGGCGCACCGAGGGCTATTTCATCGACGTATCGATGCTCGAGGCGACACTGGCGACGATGGGCTGGGCGGTTTCCAACCACCTGATCGCGGGCCGGGCGCCCACGCCGATGGGCAACGAGAACATGACCGCGAGCCCGTCCGGCACCTTCCGCACCGCCGACGGCCTGCTCAATATCGCCGCCAACAAGCAGGAACAGTTCGAAGCGCTGTGCCGCGTGGTGGGCCGTCCGGCACTGGCTGACGATGCGCGCTTCGCGCA
>JABFVP010000626.1 GCA_013362725.1 Cupriavidus sp. | reverse complement strand
CAGCCGATGACATTGGCGGTGACGGTCGGCACCGCGCGGGACCAGGCGGTGGCGCAAAAAGCGGGCGGCAAGGAGGCCAACGGCCGGCTCGGGCTGGCAGTGCGCCCGCTGTCGCCGGCGGAAAAGCGCGAAAGCGGTATCGAAGGCGGCCTGGTGGTCGAGGACGTGACCGGTCCCGCCGCGCGCGTGGGCATCCAGCCCGGCGACGTGATTCTGTCGCTCAACGGTACGCCGATCGCATCGGTCGATCAGCTGCGGACGCTGGTAGGCAAATCGGGCAAGCAGGTGGCGCTGCTGGTGCAGCGCGATGATGCGCGCATCTTCATTCCGCTCGATCTGGGTTGATCCTTGCGGGCACCGCGGGGTGCCCGCAAGCCGTTAACCAGCAAGGCTTTGACGTCCTCGCGGGCCGTATACCCGCACGTATACCGCTACGTTTACGAGTGGGTATACGTGCCGGTATACGGCCCGCTAAGCCTTACCGGAGGCGGGATTCAGCGCAACGAACTGCTTACAGAAAGCGCGCCAGCAGGTATCATCTCGACTGCGATGCACGAAGCATGCGGCGGCAGCCCCCGCCGGCCCTGGTTCTGCTGAATCGACAAAGAGGAAGTCTATGCAGTTGGATTTCACCCGTGCCCCGATGCCGGGTACCGATAGAGCGCGGCGACTGACGTCCACGACGTCTGCCACCGGCTCCGCGCCGAAGCCCCGGCGGCGCAAGAAAGAGGTCGCCCCGCACTGGGAGCGTGGCTACCGTTCGCACTTCTACCGCAACGAGCGCGGCGACAAGCTTGGTGAAGTGCGCCTGTCCGAGCGCGGCGAGCTTCCGGTGGTCTACCACTGGGCCGCCGGCAATTACTCCGGCGCGGAAGGCTCGCTGGCCCACGCGCGTGCGCGCGTCGAAGAGACCATCGGTTTCGGCATGCGCCAGCTGTCGCTGTTCTGAGCAGGATCTTCGCCGGTGCCGCGTTCGCCGGCACTGCGTCCCGTCCGCGCCTACCTTTCGCGCGCGGCGCCTTCGCTTCTCCCTGATCTTCCCCGCCGTATCTGCAATCCCAGCGTAGCCTACACCCGGCGCAGTCCTTGCCAGGCTCGCGTCGCGATGCGTGCAGTGCCTACGCAAGCCGCCGCTGCCACAGCATGTATGCCGCCGCGCCAAGCGCCAGTGCGGCAATCAGTCGATAGATATCCTCGCAAGCGACCAGTGTGGCCTGCTGCGCAATCAGCGCGTTCAACTGCACCAGCGCACCTTGGTGTGCCTGCGCCGCATCGAAGCCGCGCGCGGCCAGCGCCGATTGCATCCCGGCCATCCATTGTTCAGCTTCGGCCGGCCGCTGGCCGACCGCGTGCAGCAAGCTGTCGTGCACCGCGAACTGGCGATTCTGCAGCAGCACCGCGCCCAGCGCCGAGGCAAAGGAGCTGGCGATCTGCCGCATCAGGTTCTTGCTGCGGTAGCCATGGGCAAATGCATCCGGGCTGAGCGCGCGGAACGTCAGCCCGGCGATGGGAATGATCACCAGCACGCCGAACAGGCCCTTGCCGACGAGTCCCCACGCCAGCGCCGGTGGCCCGGCGTCGGGCGGCATCCGCGAAAACCACCATGCCGTGGCAGCCATCAGCACCAGGCCGGCTACCATCAGCGGCTTCTTGCGCGTAAGGCGCGGCGCGGCCCGCAGGTAGACGAAGATGCCGGCAAGGCTGACCAGCGCGGCAAAGGTGTTGAGCCAGCCAGTGGTGGCCAGCGGGATCTTCAGGGCCTGCTCGGCATAGATCGGAAACAGGTAGCCGCTCAGGTTGCTGACCATGTAGTACACGAAGTACATCGCCAGGCCGGCGAGGTACACCGGTTGGCGCAGCGCGCGCAGATGCAGCACCGGCGCCCGGTGGTGCCACTGGTGCCACAGGAACAGCGCCAGCAGCGCCAGCCCCGCCGCGGCGACGAGCGCAAGGCGCAGCGGATGCGAGAACACGTCGAAGCGCGCTTCGGTCAGTGCCGCCTGCAACGTCACGATGGCGGCACCGAACAGCAGCAGCGGTCCGAGCGCGGGGCCGTCGGCGCCGGCGCGCGGTTCGGCATCCGGCAGCAGCAGCCACGCGCCAAGCGTTGCCAGCGCGGCGAACGGCAGCACGCCGTAGAACACGTCCTGCCAGACGCCGTGCTCGATCAGTTCCGCGGCGAAGGCGGGCGCCAGCGCCGAGGCCGTGAAAATGCCGATCATGAAGATGCGCGTGGCGCGCGGCCGCTCCGCCGGCCCGAACAGCACATTGACCAGGATGCGGCAACTGGTGAACAAGGCACCGCCGCCGAGGCCCTGGATGAAGCGCGCCACCACCATCTGCGGCAGTGCATGGCTGGTTGCCGCCACAACCGTGCCGGCCATGAACAGCAACAGCGCCCCGCTCAGGTATTGGCGGTAGCCGAACCGGCGCGACAGCCATTGCTGCTTCAGGATCATCAGCATGCTGCCAACGGCGTAAGCGGCCTGCACCAGCGCAAAGCTGCGCGGATC